>JAPKEK010000146.1 GCA_028822125.1 Pseudomonadales bacterium
TCACTCTGCATTGGATAGGTGCCTGAATTATTGTCCGCTGCACCATGGATCAGCAACAGCGGTGTTTTCATTTTATCAGCATGCATGAATGGCGACATGCCGTAATACACCTCAGGGGCTTCCCAGTAGCTCCTTTCTTCTCGCTGAAATCCGAAAGGGGTAAGCGTTCGGTTATAGGCACCACTTCTAGCGATGCCTGCTGCAAACAGGTCTGAATGACTGAGTAGATTTGCCACCATAAAAGCGCCATAGGAATGACCGCCAACAGCAACTCGATTGCGATCGATATAGCCAAGCTGGTCCACCGCATCTATAGCCGCTTTAGCATTACCGACGAGCTGCTTTCTGAAACTATCGTTCGGCTCGTTGCCAGCTTCGCCGACAATAGGAAAGGCAGCATCATCGAGTACCGCAAAACCCCGGGTAACCCAGAATATCGGACTGCCATAATAGGGATATATAAATTCGCTCGCATTAGAAGTATTCTGGCCAGCGCTGTTTTTGTCTTTGTATTCGACCGGATACGCCCAGACCAGCAAGGGTAGTTTTTTTCCACTTGCCGGATCATAGCCAGCTGGCAGATATAAAGTGGCAGAAAGGCTCAGGCCATCGTCTCGCTGATAGGTAATCACCCTTTTGCTAACCTGCCTGAGTGCAGCATAGGGGTTCTCAAAGGCGGTAATGGGTTTAAGAGTGTTGTTATGAATATTACGCAGATAATAGTTAGGGTAGTCAGAAGGCGACTCTAATCTGACCAGGACGCGTCCCTGCCTCATATCGAAGCCCTCAACTAGACTTTCAAGGCAATGACTGTAAGCCGATTCATACAGTCGTTGACGAGTGCCCTGAACAAGTTCGATCTGGTCTATAAATGGAAACTGGCCCTGGCCAGAAAATCCTTCTCCAAACAGAAATGCTTTATCTTCCTCCAGCGCCAGGACGCGTTGATTCAGGTGGTTACGATGCATGACAAATCGACCTGGGTCGCTATACCGATCTTGATAATTTCGATCGAAAATAATCCTAGCCGAGGCCGGTCCATCAGCAGGGTTAAAAGCGTAGGTCTTGGTATTTCGGTTGTCAAACCAGACGTCTTCCGCCACTGCAAGCTGATTATTGCCCCAGTGGATGGTGTCGAGCCGATTTATGGTTTTAAGCAGTGACCGAGGCTCCCCCGTAAACGGAGCACTGAGTTCAAAAACTTGATCGCGATAATCAACACTGACTGCCGGGTCACCCGCATCCAGGGCCTGAACCCAGGTTATGGTTGCCGGCAGATCGGTACGCCAGCTGAAACCGCGCTTTTCTTTTGTGGTAGCCATGAAACCTTTGGGCCGGACCTCGTCAACCGGCTTATCAAGCAACTGCTTTACTACCTCACCGGATTGCGTGAGCAGATCGGTCTGAGAGGCAAATCGATAGAAAGGAACTAAATAGGAAAATGGCCGCTTGATCCGAGTCACCAAAAGGTAACGCCCATCGGGTGAAAAATCCACGTCCAGATACAGATCAGCGCGCAGCCAGCGTTTTTTCTCACCCCCCAGGCCAATACGATAGATCTCAGAACGGGCCAGTTGCTCAAAGTTCTGTTCATCCGCCGGAGACTTAAGCAGGTCCTGATAGGTTCTATTCTGAGCCTTAGCACCGTTACTGTCAGAAACGGTAGGCCCAGTGGGAACTGCGGTATCAGTTTTGATCAGTGCCGCTGGGTTTCCTGGCAGCATCCTGACAAGCAGGGACGCACTGTCTGCAGACCAAACCATTGGATTACCCAGATTAGCGTTCACGCTAGCCTGGCTGAGTCGTCTTGCTCGGTGGGAGGCCACATCAAGTACCCAGATTTCAACGCCCTTATCTGTAGCATGGGTAAAAGCAACATAGCGATCATTCGGAGACCAGGAAAAATAGGCAAGCCGGGGACTGGCAGGAAGTCCGGTAACGGGACTTGCAGGCGTGTCGTTATCTGACTCAGTATGCAGGCGCTTAACTGCCATGTCGTTGTAATAACGCGTTCTGCTGCCAATATTGATCACTGGATTAACCCGCAACCCACCCAGGCGACGTTCGGGTTCGGATAGTTCGGCAATGGTCTTGTGGGGTTTTCTATAAAGCAGCAGCAACTGTTCACCGCGGCTGTCAATACGCACCTGTGGCGCCAGTGGCACCTCAATCAGAGATCTGATTTCGTCGACCGGCGTCTGATAGCTGAGCGCGGCCAGAGACATCACGGGGCATATGACTAAATAAAAGCAGACAAACGTTTTAATCATGATGGGCTCGTTTCAACTGGGGTTAGGCAATCGTGCCACTGACTACAATCCATATCAATAATAGACGATGAATCTGAAATTATTAGCTTCTCGCCTGGCCGTCATTGTTCAGGACATTATCCGGCACCATCAATGATCCAGAGGCGGCGTCCGCTCCGCCATGGTCTGTTTCAGCCGTCTATAGCTACGCGCACCAAACCAGGCGTAATATTCGCCATCGACAATGGCGCCATTAAAACCGAGCTGGGTAAGCTCATCAACATACCGATCGAATGGGAACGGCTCCGAAGAGAACAGATAGAAAGTACTGGTATCGGGCAGGCTTTCATCGTCCAGGGTCGGGTAGGGACTAGTGTGGTCATGCAATCGTTTACCCAGACCCACTTTGTTTAACATCGATCCAATAAAAGTACTTCGGCCAACCGCCATCCACGGGTCTCGCCAGATCATGTATTCAACCCGGGCATCTGCCAGTACGGGTTCACCAACCTTGTCGAGCAAACCAGGGATGTTTTGCCAGTGCTGGCATACCAGATCGGGCATTGCTGCCAGCTTGTGCCACTCTCCAGCCAAGGCTTCTAACTTTTGATTCTCTACCAGCTGGGCAATCTTATTCAACTCGGTGCCGAGGTTGTCAGTGGATGTGATATGCGTTGCAATCCATGGAAACGGGCAGGACTCTGCCATTGTCAGGGTGTTTTCCTCCTTGTCCATCAGCACCAGATCAGGTTTGAGATCTACACACCTATCCCAGTTTACTTGTTTAGTGCCACCCACCACAGGAATACCCATGACTCCGGCGTCAGGATGAATACAGAAACGAGTCCGGCCAACAACCTCTACGCCGCATTCAACCAGCGTCTCAGTCAAGCTTGGTACTAGAGATATAACCCGCAATTAGTTCACGTTCCGATGATCATACGGGCAATGTCTGCAAGCATTGCCACAACAGGTACCGCGAATGCGATGATAGTGCTCCGTCAGCACCATCAGGCCATCTTCCATATAGTAGTGGACGCCTTCGACCAACTGTTTGATCGGCCAGGTCTCCGTCTTCGACATAATGCTTACCTCAGGTGTTACGTCGATACTGACCGCCCACCTCAAAGAAAGCATCGGTCAACTGTCCTAGTGAGCAAAGCCGAACGGCTTGCATCAACGCTTCGAAACCATTGCCCCCTTCCATGATTGCCTGCTTCAGATTCGCCAGAGCCTGCCCGGAAGTCTCGGCATGACAGGACTGAAATTCTGCGAGCCGAGCGATCTGACTGAGCTTCTCTTGTTCGGTGGAACGAGCAAGCTCTACAGTGGTTTCTTCAGGCTCGCTTTCAGGCTGGAAGGTGTTTACGCCGATAATGGGTAGATTACCGTCATGTTTCAGGGTTTCATACTTCATGGATTCTTCCTGAATCTTACCCCGCTGATAACCCGTTTCCATTGCACCCAGCACACCGCCGCGATCCGAGATGCTTTCAAACTCGCGCAGCACTGCCTCTTCGACCAGATCCGTCAGTTCATCGACAATGAAAGCGCCTTGACTTGGATTTTCAGTCTTGGTTACACCGAATTCTCGGTTGATAATCAGCTGAATTGCCAGTGCGCGTCGCACAGACTCTTCAGAAGGCGTCGTAATCGCCTCATCATAGGCATTCGTATGCAAGCTGTTGCAATTGTCATTAATCGCCAGCAAAGCCTGCAAGGTCGTTCTGATATCATTGAACTGCATTTCCTGGGCATGCAGGGATCGACCCGAAGTCTGAATATGATACTTCAATTTCTGGCTGCGCTCGCTAGCGCCATATTTTTCCCGCATGGCGATCGCCCAGATACGGCGGGCAACCCGTCCAATCACTGTGTATTCCGGATCCATCCCGTTTGAGAAGAAGAATGATAGATTGGCTGCAAAGTCATCGATGTGCATACCTCGCGCGAGATAAGTCTCAACAAAGGTGAACCCATTTGCCAGTGTAAACGCTAATTGAGAGATAGGATTAGCACCGGCTTCAGCTATGTGATAGCCCGAAATCGAAACAGAATAAAAATTTCTGACCTGGTTATCGATAAAGAATTGCTGGATATCACCCATCATGCGCAAACTGAATTCAGTCGAGAAAATACAGGTATTCTGCCCTTGATCTTCCTTTAGAATATCAGCCTGTACTGTCCCTCTGACATTGCTGAGCGCAAATTGTTTCAATTCTGCTGTCTCTGATTCGCTGGGCTTACGCCCTTGTCTTTCCCTGAACTGATCGATCTGCTGATCGATCGCGGTATTCAGGAACATCGCCAGAATCGCAGGTGCGGGGCCATTAATAGTCATCGATACCGAGGTTCCTGGATCACAAAGATCAAAGCCACCGTACAAGACCTTCATATCATCAAGAGTGGCAATAGACACACCTGAGTTGCCAATCTTGCCGTAAATATCCGGCCTCGTTGCCGGATCAAATCCATAGAGGGTCACACTGTCAAATGCGGTTGATAATCTTTTCGCTTCGGCGTGCTCAGATAACTTCTTGAATCGTCGATTGGTTCGGGCTGGATCTCCTTCCCCGGCAAACATCCGTGCTGGATCCTCACCCTCGCGCTTAAATGGGAAAACACCCGCCGTAAAAGGGAAGAAGCCGGGCAGATTTTCGCGCTTCAGGAACTTCAGCACCTCGCCGTCATCCTCGTACTGAGGAACACACACACGCGCAATCCAATTTCCCGACAAGGTCTGGCTTCCGAGGCGCGTTGTGATTTCTTTACCACTGGGTGTGGTTTCCACACGTTCCTGGCCAACATAACCTGCTTTCATCTGAGGCCAGCTTTCGAGGAGTTTTTTATTTTCATTGGAGAGTTTATCGATACGCTGATCAATTAAAGTTGAAATACGGCTATTGTCCTCACCCAGCATCCGCTGCGTCGCCTGCAACTGCTGGCATTCCCGGGCAATACCGGCCTGAACATTTGCATCGCTGAGATAACCGCGCACTGTTTCAGCGATTTCTGCGAGATAGCGAATGCGCCCTGAGGGCACTATGACGGATCGTTCTGACGGTAATCGGCTGTCCAGATAAGGTAAACGCGATGGCCATTGGCGCAGACCCTTGTTACGTAAGATGCTTAACAGACCATGATACGCTGAAGACACACCATCATCACCGAAGCGTGAAGCAATCGTGCCATACACGGGCAACTCCGTGGGTGATTTGTCCCAGGCTTCATGATTTCTCTGAACCTGTTTGGACACATCGCGTAAGGCGTCTTCAGCACCCTTTCTGTCAAACTTATTAATAACAACCTGATCTGCGAAATCCAGCATGTCTATTTTCTCAAGCTGACTCTGGGCACCAAACTCCGGCGTCATAACATACATGGCGGCATCTACGTAAGGTACAATTCCTGCGTCACCCTGGCCGATACCAGGAGTTTCGACCACAATCAAATCAAAATCGAATTTTTGTGTCGCTGCGATTATCTCCGACAGATAGTCGGGCACCTCACCCACTGAGCGGCGGGTTGCGATGGAACGCATAAAAATATTCGGCGCATAAATTGAATTCATGCGGATACGATCACCTAGCAGCGCGCCACCGGTCTTTCGTCGCGTTGGATCGATCGCCAGAACGGCTATCCTGGCAGAATCATCACTATCGATTCGGAAACGGCGTATAATTTCATCAGTTAACGACGACTTGCCAGCACCGCCTGTACCCGTTATACCCAGCACCGGTGTCGATTTATCAGAGCCAAGCTTCAGGGCAGCGCAATCAGCAGCACCCATCTCACCGCGCTCAATCGCCGTAATCATACTGGACAGTGCCAGGTAATCATCCGACTTTATATTTTCAACCGTGCGCTGCTTAGGTGGCAAAGCTCGACATTGATCCAACATGTCCTGAATCATGCCCACCAGGCCCATATTCATGCCATCGTGAGGCGAATATATTCGGGTGATCCCATAGTCCT
>JAPKEK010000147.1 GCA_028822125.1 Pseudomonadales bacterium
CAGGAAAAATAATAGTTTATTGATAAAATTTAGCCAAATAATGGGAATTATATTATAAATAAATCTATAAATTTAAAAAATAAGGGCACCATGTAACATAATAGATATTTATCGGAATATATATTGGGGGGAAATCACAAAATTAATTTATAATTGAATTAATTAACCTATATCCCTAAATATAATTACTAAATAATAATTATAATCATAATAACCCATATTTTTGGTTAAAATTGGTTTATATAATCATAAATTCCCTTTACCTAACAATTTAACTGGGATCATCTGTTTCAGGGCCTGCATGGATTGGGTCAACCCAATACTGCCCTTTCGGGTCTTCACTAACCGGTATATCCAGATTAACCACTACGGGTTCCTGATCACTGCGTACAAGCACACAGAGCAGCGGTTCATCGCAGTTGGCGTTTATTTCCTGATGAGGCACGAACGGCGGGACATAGATAAAATCACCGGGGCCCGCTTCTGATACGAACTGTAATTGCGCGCCCCAGCGCATTCGCGCCCGACCGCTGATAATATAAATAATACTCTCAAGTTCGCCATGATGATGCACACCGGTTTTCGCATCCGGGTTGATTGCCACCGTGCCTGCCCACAACTTCTGGGCACCCGCCGTGGCATGGTTTATCGCTGCCGCTCTATGCATACCGGGCGTCTGCGGCGTATTAATATCCAGGTGGTCGCCGCTTACGACTTTAATACCATGTTCGCGCCAATGATCTTCCTCAGTCATTAATTCCTTCTCCTTTCCCCTATACCAACGGAATATCGCAACTTTGATACAGATCGTCGTATTCCAGTGCATTTAACTGCGATTTACATGATAATCTCAACCTATCGTTGCAGCCATATAAAATCTTCGACGGATCATTCAAAAACTATTTCTTGCTGAGGGTAAGATTACTATGTCTTATATTAAACGGTTTTTTAAGTTCTTGTGGCAAGCCATGCAGACAGCCCAGACGGTGCTGTTCGGTGGTCTGGCGCTAGGCTTGGCCATAGCACTCATTATCGGGTTACTGACCTCTGACAAACCCGACATCCCCGACGGTGGTGCACTGGTTTTGAACCCAAGTGGCTTCCTGGTCGAACAGAAATCTGCCATCGACCCGCAACAATTTCTACAAACCGGCGGAGCACCGAATGAAACTCTGGTCCAGGACCTGTTCGATGCACTCAGTATTGCCAAAACTGACCCGCGCATCAAACTCGTTATCCTTAATCTTGAAGATTTTAGCGGCGGATTAATGCCCCACCTGGAACTGGTAGCCGATGCTATTAGCGATTTCAGAGAGAGCGGTAAGAAGGTTATTGCAGCAAGTTTCGGTTATCAACAAAGCGATCTGTTCCTGGCAGCACACGCCGATGAGATTCTCATGAATCCCGAATTTGAAGCTCTGCCGGAAGGTTTCGGCGCCTATCGAACCTATTACAAAACCCTGCTGGATAACTTCGATGTAACCGTGAACCTGTTCAAAGTAGGCAAATACAAATCCGCCGCAGAACCGTACTTCCGAGATAGCATGTCAGAGGAAGATAAGGAAGCCAGACTCGAATATCTCAACAGCTGGTGGACAAGTTACACTAATGCGATCGAGCAAGCTCGAGACCTGGAGGCCGGCGCAATTAATCAGGTTGTTGATAATCTGCCCGCACAACTGGCCTCAACACAGGGTAATCTGGCCCAGTTGGCGCTGGACAGGGGATTAGTAGATAAACTCCTCAGTGCCAGGGAAACCCGAGAATACCTGGTCTCTCTGACCGGGGAAGATGAAGAGACACCTGGAGATTATCGAGGCATAGAATTCAGCAAGTACCTTCAATCTGAAAGGACACCCAAACCGCAGAAAGAAAACAAAATAGCGATCATTACTGTAGCGGGCTCCATTATAGACGGCTTCGCTGATGCGGGGACCATCGGTAGTCGCTCAGTTTCGGCACTCATCGACAAAGCGCGCCAGGATGACGGCGTGAAGGCCATCGTTCTCAGGGTGGATTCTGGTGGTGGCAGCAAAAGCGCGTCTGAGGTCATTCGCAGGGAACTTCAACATGCTCAGGAAGCGGGGATTCCGGTGGTCGCCAGCATGGGCTCAGTGGCTGCCTCAGGCGGTTACTGGATATCTGCCACAGCCGATCGAATTTTTGCCCACCCAAATACCATCACAGGCTCTATCGGTATATTTGGTCTCATCCCTACTTTCGAGAAGACCTTAAACCGTTATGGTATTTTCGGTGATGGCGTGGGCACCACCCATATCGCGGGCGGCGTCAGTCTCGACAGAGGAATTGATCCGACCTATGCCGAAACCATGCAACTCATTATTGAAGCAGGCTATCAACAATTCATTGAAATGGTTGCAAGTGGCCGCGACCTGTCAGTTGAACAGGTAGACGCAATAGCTCAGGGTCGTGTCTGGACCGGCAGCAAGGCACTTGAAATCGGTCTGATAGATGAGATTGGCGGACTCCAGGATGCGGTTGCCAGTGCAGCAGAACTAGCAGAACTAGAAACCTACTCGGTCTGGCATATTGAGCCAGACATTTCTAACAAAGAAAAAATTTTACGGGAGCTGACATCAGAGGTAGCCGCTGCCCTGCCAGTAAGTGAGGTCGATCTCATTGGTCAATTGCTCGGTAAAATCCGTAAAGACTTGAACTTGTATGCAAATTTAAACGACCCCATGCACAGCTATGTCATCTGTGAGAACTGCCCTAGCCCAATACGTTAGCGAACCTGGTTCAGGGCGATGGGCAGGGCTGCCTGGCGGCTCCCATAGCCGTGCAGGAAAGGCAGACTTCCGGCTGTGCAACAAGGTAGGGCCTCATGCACAGCGGGGGCACATGACCTCTGCTGCCCCGTCGTTTTTAAAACTAGCAAAATATCAGGTATGCAGTAAATTCAGTTGCAGATAACTGTCACCGGTTGCACGCAGGGTATCCTCGATGGCATAGCCTTCCAAACCGAGTTCCTGTTTGGCGAGTAGCGCATAAGCTCTCGGTCCGTCATGGCTGGGCTGAGCAGGCTTACCTGCTGACATCTCTTCGCCGCCGACGGTTTCTATAGCCGGGAACAATCCGGCTAAAGCCGCTTGTAGCTGGTGAGTGAACATTTCACCGGAACGATCCATGGCCGAGAGGATGTAGCGAGAGCCATTACCTGCCAGGGTACTTTCCGCGCAGAGTCGATGAGCTCTAGCCGTATCTCGTACATCAACCATATTCCAAAGCATACGTCCGCCTTTAGATTTAACGTAAGACTTACCGCGTAACATGAACTTTATACAGTTCTGCCAGCTCCAGCCTTGATCATGATTCGCACACATGAGCGGTCCCACCACATGCAGCGGCAGAATGGCCATTGCCTCAAATGAACCTGCTTTCGCAGCAGCAGCATAGATCATTTTTTCTGTCCGCGCCTTGGCCTTGGCATAGGCAATATCCCGGTTCACGGCAATGTTATCCTCCGACCAGGCACCCCGGTAGGCTTCTTCGTTATCGCCGCACCAGTCTTTTTCGGTAAATACATAACCCTTCGGACGCGGGTGTCCCACCGCTGCAAAAGAACTTGTAAATATAAACCGTTTTAAAGCACCTGATTTCACCGCCGAATCCAGCACATGGCCTACTTCGGTGAAACAGCCATCGTAGACTCCCTGGGGTGATTCCCGGTTATAGCCGACCGCCGCACCGGTATGAATAACGGCACTACAATCCTTGAAAGCATTATCATAGCTGCCCACGACCTGCAGGTCTGCTTCATGTAACTCCAGTACGCCTCGATAACCAGCCTGCTTCATGGCTAACAAGTGGTCAACCTTTTCCGGTTTAACCGCATTGCGCACACAGGCTCTGACCTGGTAGCCCTGTCCAAGCATGTCCTGCACGATCCAGGAACCGATATAACCACTGGCTCCGGTTACAGCAACCGGGCCATCGGCAGGAGAAATCGCCGTCGTTTTCTTTTCACTACTGCTGCTCATAAGGATCTCCCTAAATTGTTAACTTGTCGTAACACAACTAGCTTGTGGTCACATTGCTTGCATCGCTCAAAACTCACTGAGGCGGGCCATTGCACTTTCATGCTCCTTCAATAATCTGCCGGGATAACATCTGCTGCTCGCAACGCAAACCCATCCAGCAGGCTGATATTAAGTTGCATAAGCAGCCCCACCATCGCAGGCTATCACCTCGCCAACGGTGTATGCCCCTGCCCTGGAGCAAAGAAATATGGCCAGGCCAGCAATATCCTCGGCGGTGCCCACCCGACCTCTTGGATTATTCTTACCCACTAAACTCCAGTCTATATCCGTATCACCGCCACCACCCACCCCTGTACTCAACATCCAGGTTGGAAAAGGCCCAGGTGCTATGGCATTAACAATGATCTGTTGACCTGTCAGGTGAAGCGCCAGACCCCGGGTAAGATGGTGTAAAGCCGCCTTGGAGGGCCCGTAGGAAAAGGTTTCGAACACGGGGTTTTTTATGCCATCGATGGAACCCACATTAACGACCCGCGCCGGGTCCTCAGCGGTGCCTGACTGCCTTAACAAAGGCAGTAATTTCTGGGTCAGGAAAAATACGCCCTTGACATTAGTATCCATGACCTTGTCCCAGCCAGACTCAGGAAATTCGTCAATCGGCGCACCCCAGGACACCCCTGCATTGTTAATCAATATATCCAGCTGCGGCTCCCTTGCAGCGATCTCATCAGCCAGCTTCTGACAGCCCGCCACGTCTGCCAGATTGGCCGGCAGGGCAATACACTCACCGCCAAACTGTTGTGCCAGTCGGGTAGCCGTAGTGTTACATACCTCAGCTTTTCTCGAGCTGATGTAGACTTTTACACCATTGGCCAGAAATCCACCTGCAATCATCTCGCCAATGCCTCTGGAACCACCGGTAACCAGTGCGACTTTACCGCTTATATCAAATAAATTATTCATCCTCTTGCTCACCTTGTATTAACCCTGTTGGTTTAACAGAGCCTGAGGCCGATTGTCCAGATGCATCGATATTTTAGCAGATAAGCCAGGCCTGCCCTGCTTTTACGGGGTTATATTCACTATTATGACGGGATCACTTGCCAGGCCAGCAAATTTCGTGTTTTGATCGCGCTATAGTTAAAGGAGCTACCGATGCCAGACTTAAACAACGATCTTTTTACCCTTGCCATGTCAGAAAAGGCACAACCGCTGATGGATGCAGTATCCCTGCACATCAGGGATAACGTCGTGCCCATTATCGACGAATTCCAATCTCTGGAAAAAGATAAAGCAGATCGATGGTCATGGCATCCCCGCCAGCTCGAGCTGCTCGACGGCGCTAAACAAAAAGCCAAGGAATCCGGGTTATGGAACTTTTTCCTACCCGACTCTGAAATGGGCGAAGGGTTGACTAACCTGGATTATGCCTATATCGCCGCTGAACTGGGAAAATATGCCCTGGCATCAGAAACGCTTAATTGCAGCGCACCCGATACCGGCAATATGGAAGTACTCGAAAGGGTCGGCACAGAGGCACAGAAAGAGCAATGGCTGAAACCGCTGCTCAATGGTGAAATACGTTCGGCCTATGCCATGACAGAACCTGCGCTACCCTCTTCTGATGCCAAGAACATCAGCACCAGCGCCGTTCTCGACGGAGATGAGTGGCTCATTAATGGTGAGAAATTTTACATATCCGGTGCGGGTGATCCTCGCTGCAAAATAATGATCGTCATGGTCAAGACCGACCCAGATGCAGCACCCAGCCGGCAGCAATCTCAGATTCTGGTCCCTAAAGATACACCCGGCGTTGAAATACTCGAAGGCATGCACGTCTTTGGCGCGGATCATGCCCCTCGTGGACATATGCACATTCGTTTCAATAATGTACGGGTCCCGAAAGATAACATTCTGCTCGGGGTAGGTCGTGGTTTTGAGATTTCCCAGGTACGCCTGGGTCCGGGCCGAATTCATCACTGCATGCGATCCGTCGGTAAAGCAGAGAAAGCGCTTGAACTGATGGTGAAGCGTTCGGCAAGTCGAGTCGCATTTGGCAAACCCATCGCCAAACTCGGTAAAAACCTGGAAGTCATCTCCAGAGCCCGAATTGAAATCGATGGCATGAAGCTGATGGTTCTTCAAGCAGCCAAAGCCATGGATGTTCTGGGTAACAAGGAAGCTCGTGTCTATGTCA
>JAPKEK010000148.1 GCA_028822125.1 Pseudomonadales bacterium
GCGCTGGACAACACCCTGATAAAACAACTGGTGGTGCGGGATTCCTATCCTGAAGCACAGATATTATCAGACCAAATGCAATCCTATTGGGCTGAGTTCGCCTATACCGGCGACCCAGGTAGGGGCCGTTCGGGCGACTTACCGGCCTGGCAGAGCTGGTCCAATGAACCCGGGGCTGATAAATCCATGATCCTGGATTCTGCCAATGACCAGGGCTTGGGAATGTCCCCTGTTGCCTATAGCGAAACGCTTTTGCTGGACCGGCTAGCCGCTGATAGTCGGTTGAACCCAAGAGAACGATGCGAGACGCTATTCGCATTGTCCTACGGTGATGGTGATGACCTGTCAGAAGAAGGCTGGAACAATTTCTCGAATGGCGAATGCAGCAAGCTCGATTACAGCAAGCTTATTGAACAGCTCGATGAACGATCAGTCGATAGCGAAAGCTAATTCTGGTCAGCTCACGCAGGTTGCCGGCCCCCCGGCCCATTCAAAAAGAAACAGGAACCAGGGTCTTAGACATCACCGTCAGGCCCCATATCCTGCTCAAAGGACTGCCAGTAGAAATTTTCCTTGTTAGGCATCTTCACCAGGGGTAACGAAGCTTCGTTGACAACCATGGATTCATCTACGATACCATTTAGAAAAAGCAGATAAGCCGTAATAGCATAAACCTGATCATCGCTGAGACTACCTGGAAAATGATAGGGCATGGCGCGTCTGACATAATCGAACACGGTTGTTGCATAAGGCCAGTAGCTACCCAGCGTCATAACAGGTTGCGAGCCGGAAATGCTACCGACGCCACCAGCTAATTGATCATGTAAGCCATTCTTGCCAGCTACGCCATGGCAGGAAACACAATGTACTGCATACAGGGGTTTGCCCTGTACGGCACTACCGCTACCCCTGGGCAATCCCTGACCATCAGGCAAAATAGCAACATCCAGGGAGGTTAAGTCAGACTCCAGCAACGTTCGACCTAACCCGGGTGTTGTCGCCGCCAGCCCGGCTGAGCCAATCAAAAGCAGCCCTATCAGGCTTATTACAGAAATATTCTTATACGAAATACTCTTATACATAGACATTCCTCACAGCACCTTTGGCATCAACCTGCCAGGCCTGTATGCCGTTGTAATGATAAAAACTACCCGGTGCCCGGCCCTTCAAAACCGCGGTTCTTGTGGGCTGGACCTGGCCAGCCTCATCAGTTGCCCGGGATAACAATACAGAGCGCTGTCCCTGCCAGCGCCAGGCTGCTCGAAACCGTGACAGGCTCTTCGGCATTGGCTCGGCGTCAAGATGCGCCTCCGCCCAGGTCCTGCCAGCATCAGTGGAGACTTCAACGCGTTTGATACGACCGGCTCCACTCCAGGCAATTCCCGAAATCTGATAGAGCCCCTTGGCTGCCAAATCAAGGCCGGGTGAAGGGCTGGTAATCAGGGATTTAACGCCCATTTCAAAGGTGAATAACTCAGCCCTACCGTCTTCTCCCAGATCGGAATATTTAGACGTCTCATCCTTGGTCATGGCGGGCTGATCGGTCACCTGCAGCGTTTTCAGCCATTTGACCGAAGCATTGCCTTCCCAACCCGGCAGGAACAGGCGCATCGGATAGCCATTGCCAGGCCTTAACCGTTCACCATTTTGATACAGCGCAACAATAGCATCGTCGTAAATTTTTGAAAGCGGGATACTTCGACTCATGCCGGCCGCATCTGCGCCGCTGGCTATTATCCATTTACCAGACGGCTTAACGCCGGCTTCTTCCAGTAATAAAGCCAGCGGCACGCCAGACCACTCACTGCCTGAAACCAGGCCGTGTAGCACCGAACAGCTGGCATCAAAAGGAGAAGGCGCGATCATGGCAGCGCTGTTACCCGAACATTCCAGGAACTGGATGCTTGATACCAGGGGATAACGACATAGATCTGCCGCCGAAAAAGATAAGGGCCGCTGCACCTCGCCAAAAACAGCCAGCCGATGTTGTTCAGGGTCAATCTCAGGAATACCACTGTGATGCCTTTCAAAATGAAGTCTGCTCGGTGTGATAATCCCTTCAAGGTGTTCCAAGGGACTTCGTGACGCACCCGAACCGGTCGTGCCAGGTCTCGATACAGGCAGTCTTTTTACGTGGTTTTCGTATCTGGAGGGTACTCCTGCCTCAGACATGCCCTTGCCAGGCGCTTTCATCCAGGTCGGTCTGTCCTCAGCGGAACTTTGCGCCGTCAATAGCGCCGTCCCAGCCAGCGCACCGGCCTTAAGAAAGAATCTCCGGTGTAACAGCCCATTATCGGCAGCCGCCATAGAGTCAGTCTGCTGTTTTGACATAATAGTTTCCTTTACGGTCATTAGCTGGTTTATACATCATTAGTCTTCAACCCTGAGGGTCTTGTCAAGCCTCACCATCACTGGAAACACTCAGGACTGGCCCTATTGGCATCACGCTTTTGAACCCCGGTTACGGCACGCTGCGGCGATGCTCTGCGCGGTCTTGCTGATCACTACGGCTTTACAGCGAGTTCGTTTAGCAGCTTTTTCAGGCCAGGTATTCTATTCTGGCTTCCGTTAGTACCTTGTTATCCCTGCACAAACACATTGCTGTCCAGGTGACTACATCCAAGGAATCATACTTGACGCTGAGAGAGTCATCCCAAAAGATCGGCCGACGGAAATAAATGTCCAGATCAAACGAAACAGGCGCGAACCGCCTCCACAATGCCGATGATAGAAAATGGACCCCCATTCCCCCACCAATGATGGGGGCCCGGAAACCGGCCTTATTGGCTGCTTTCATCTCGTAATGGATGCTGTTTCCTTCCTGGCTATAGGCCTTTACCGCTGCGGGAGTCAACTTATAATTTTCCTCATGACTTAACGCTGACAGATCCTCAATAACCGGTGGGGGTCGCTGCCCGGCGCCTTTCAGACCGGCCTTGCCAGGATGCGGTTTCAGAGACCGCCTTGGCGCTGAAATTGCGCGGCGACCGTCTTCATCTTCAAACCAGACTTCAGTATCGATAGCCAGGCCTCTGGGAACTTCGGTCACGGCCTTAATGTAGCCTTTGCCTGTGAGTTCCTCTCCCAGTTCAACCGGTCGGTGCTGGATCAGGCGCTGCAACATATTGACATTACCCTGGGCACTGATTCCACTATTGATGCCGACGTGAATACCTGCGCCGATATAAAAAGCCGCATCCACAAAACCATTGAATACAGCCCCGTCTATGCCGCAGGCAGCGAGTTTCCTATCCTGATCCTCCTGGCTAAGGAGATAAGTTTCCGGCTCAAAGGTTAAACCTGGTCTGGGCTCCTGCCGGGGTCTGTCTAAATCCGCCACGTCGATTACTCGTTCCACAGCTGTAATGAAAATTGACCCTATCGAATTCCAGGCGACTAGTCCAATGGTCACCGTACCAATTAACCCGCTGCAACGCGCTGCCAAACAACCTGGCGCGGCTAACAAGCAGGCAGGCCATGGCGCCCGGGATGCTTAACCCTAATGTAGATGCTATAGTTAATACTGTCTGGCAACCCTTCCTGGTAATCAACACGGTTAAACGGAATTTACCCCTTGGATCACTCTGATTGGCGGCGATGTAATTATTAACCACTTCGGTATAACGACCAAGTGGCGTTGAAAGGCCAAGACTAAACACAAACTTCGGATTGAAGGGGATCAGCATGCCTGGCCAAGCACATAGTATAAACAAGACCGGCAAAGCTCATCTGGATAAACGCGTTTTTTTTATATCTTTGCTTACCGTGCTGCTGGTAAGTATTCTAATGACCTCGTTCCCGGAAATCGCTGCTGACTATGCCCAGAGATCCATGAAATGGATTACCCGGCACTTCGGCTGGTTTTATCTCCTGGTCGGCACGATGCCGCTAATCTTCTGCGGCTGGCTTGCTTTCGGGCGCTATGGACAAATCAAGTTTGGCGAACTGGAAGAAGCACCCGAGTACTCGACAATCAGTTGGGTTGGTATGATGTTTACCGCCAGTATGGGTGCCAGCTTGATAGCCTGGGGTTTTGCAGAACCCATTTTCTATATTGAAACACCGCCATTGGGTATTCTGCCTAATAGCACAGAGGCATTTGAGTGGGCCCACGTTTATCCGATTTTCCATTGGGGGTTCACACCCTGGGCAATTTATTGTCTACCCACCATTCCCATCGCCTACATGCTGTTTATTCACAAAACCGCCAGCCTCAAAATCAGCGATTCCTGCGAAGCCCTGTTACCGAACAAAAAACATTCACTTTCGTGGACAATACTGGATATTTTTGTCGTCCTCGGGGTCGTTGGCGGGGTAGCCACATCTCTGGGCTTCGGCGTGCCTTTAGTCACTTCTCTGGCGGTCAAACTACTGGGTGTTGAAGACAATCTGACCACTAATATCTGGGTCATTGTTACCTGGACTGCTTTATTTGGAACCAGTGCTTATCTGGGTCTGAAAAGAGGTATTAAATTACTGGCCGATATCAATATAGGGCTGATGTTTCTGGTAATGGCTTTCATTCTGATTGCTGGCCCGACGCTCTATCTGCTGGATATAACCACCAATAGTATTGGCCTTTTCTTCAACAATTTCCTGCGCATGACCTTCTGGACAGACCCCATCGAGAAAGGAGGCTTTCCAGAAGCCTGGACTATTTTTTACTGGGCCTGGTGGATTGCCTATGCGCCGATGATGGGTTTGTTTTTTGCTCGTATTTCACGCGGACGTACCATAAGAAATGTTGTCCTTGGAATTATAGGATTCGGTAGCCTTGGCACTTTCTTATTTCTGAGCCTGGCTGGTGGCTATGTGCTGTATTTGCAGGGAAATGGACTCCTCGATGCTGCTGAAATAATGCGCACGCAAGGCATGGCGCCACTGGTCGCAGAAGTTATTAGCCAGTTGCCTTCACCAACCCTGATTCTGACTATTGTTACTGTTTTATCGGTCATATTTTATGCAACTACTTTTGATTCTGCCGCCTACATTCTGGCTAGCATCTGTACCAGAGAACTGCCTAGCCATGAAGAACCTGATCGACTGAACCGAGTCGCTTGGGCTTTAGGTCTGGGTACAATGGCCATAGGCTTAATGGCCGCAGGTGGTTTTGAAACCGTAAAAGCGATGACCGTGGTGTCATCACTTCCCATTATCCCGGTTGTATTTATGATGTGCTATACCCTGGTCACCTGGTTGCACAAAGATTTCCCCCAGTTATCCTCGCTGCCCGTCATCGTTAAACAAAGCGCACGCAGAGGGTGATGGCTATTTCCCGCCGGGTGTCCTAAATGGATAAAAGCTAAGTCTCGCAGTAAAATTCAGGCTCCTAGGGTGATCACCACTTTGCATCACTATTGCCTATAAATATCGGCAAGTTCGAGTTGCCTGGGCTACTGTTCTGCATGATAGCGCCTACAGACAAAGCCTGTTTTATCCTGAGCGCTACGATGATTGCCAACCACAACCACTTGTTTGGCCTCTACCAGCTCCGGTACATTAGTCTGCTTCACTGTTCCTGCCGCAGCAAGTGACGCCGGAAACATCAAGAGCACAGCTATGGGTGTAACCAACACTGACATCAATGGGGCGTACAGCACTTAAATTAGGCCTGTCGATATTGATCGTCACCTCAGCATTTAAGGCTGTTAGAATCAATGGCGGAGGGGATTTAGTTTCCAGCACTCACTGCAGAGGGGTGTTTGAATATTGGCACAGCCAACTGAGGTGTGATTACCTCCCCAACAAATAACCCGGTCATCATGAATAAGATGTAATCGAATCCAATGCTGATGACCTAGAGACTTGCAAGCTCAGGGACATCCAACATACCCTTGTCGTCTGTACCCCAGTCGGAAACCTGGTAATTGTTGTAATCATCTGTTAATACACAATCATTATCGAGTAATCCAGCACTTACCTGAAGAACATTGGCTAAAACTGCAATAGTGGTCTGCCCGAATGGATTTTGGCCGGCACATAAAATATCCTTATTGTCGATGCGACAGGTGTGCGTACCGCCATTACTAATCTCAATCACAGCAGCAAATCCTGAACAAGCCTATAACACCAACAATACCCACAATACGCGAAAGATCTTGATCGTGATGTTATCCATACTCGGGTCCGCGGCAATACGAAGTTTTACTAAACGATGAATTTCTCAAAATGCAGACTTTCAA
>JAPKEK010000149.1 GCA_028822125.1 Pseudomonadales bacterium
AGACCAATACAGAGCCTACCCACAGAGTCGGCAGAATCACACCGCTGATGCGATAAAAGTGCTTTGCAGAGCCAAGCATGTGAATCCAGTTCCACAGCTTATTAATCATATAAATTGCCTTCCCTATGCCTTAATATTTTTACATAAAGACAAGTATTTTTTACATTACGTAATGTTACCGAAGTCTCGTCCTCAGGCGTTAGATTTTACCCTAATATTCAACGAACAGACCGTTTAACGACCCACAGCCACTTTCAAACTGGCAGCTATCGCCAGAGGAAGAAACGTCAGTGAAAAACTCAATAGCGCTCCAAGCCATAAGAAATAAGCCTCTCCAGCCGAGGGCGATGCGATCGCCTGAGTAGCCAGAATCAAAACCGGAATCATTAACGGCATGATAATAATAGGAAGCAGAGCGCTGCCCTGTCTTAAGCCCACTGTCAAGGCACCTCCCAGGGCTACCAGCAAGCTTAGTACAGGGGTTCCCAGCAGCAGGGAGAGCGCAATTTTTGGCATCCACTGGCTACTGAGGTTCATCATAATACAAAGAAACGGGCTGAGGCAGACAATCGGAAAACCGGTAAACAGCCAATGAGCACATACTTTCGCCAGGCTATTCAGCCAGACCGGCCCTGAACTCAGAACCAGTTGTTCAAGCGTGCCATCCTCAAAGTCATCGCGAAACAACCTATCAACGGATAATAAGACTGCCATTAGTGCAGTGATCCAGATAAGCGCCGGGGCAAGCGTTGCCAGCAACATCGGCGAAGGCCCAATACCTAACGGGAACAGGGTCATAACGATCAATAGAAAACACAGAGGTTGCAGCCATTCTCCGGGGCGTCTCGCGGCTATGCGCAGCTCTCGGTTGAGCACGCTTAAAAACACGGCTGCAATTCCAGAGTATGGATGGAATGGCTAATTGGAATAGCCTGATGACTGGTCATAACCAACCCGCCACCACTTTCAAGGTGCTGTTCACAGAGCCTGCTCAATAACTTAGCACCGGCTTCATCCAAGGCACTATAAGGTTCATCCAGCAACCAGATAGGCCGTTTAATCAACTTCAACCTACACAAGGTCACGCGTTTGCGCTGACCCTCTGACAGTTCTCTGCACAGGCTGAATCGAGTCTCTTCAAGGCCAAAGTCAGCTAATGCCCGGTAAATCTCCTCCCTGGCCACTGCAATTCCCTGGAGACTCAATATAAAGCTGATATTTTCAAGCGGGGTAAGCTGTCCCTGTACTGCATATTGATGGCCAGCGTAAATCAAACCATGATCCTGCAGCCATTCAATCTCACCCTCATAGTCTATGAAGAGTCCTGCAAGGATTCTCAACAGGGTCGTCTTACCAGAACCGTTGGGGCCCTTCAGATGCAGTATCTGGCCTCGCTCAAGCGTGAAACTGAGATCCGAAAATAACGTGCGTTGATTCCTTTCACAGACAACGTTGCGGACACGGCAGAGAATTGAAGGTGAGTCAATCATGGTCGCCTAGTATACCCGCTCCGGGCCATCATTGGACGGCAGCATTGCCAGAAAAAATCGCATTGAGCCTCTATCCAGATTCTTACCAGGCCAGATTCCAGCCACCGGTCGGCCCAGGGCTTTTGCTACGAATCCAGAAGCGGCTTCAAAAAATACATTCTTTCACTGAACCCGGTTTCTGCGCCTGGCCCGAATCATTCCTTTTGAACTGGTTATTGCTTTACACTAACCTGCATCGACCCGATACCTTCAATCTCTGCATGTAATTCATCACCAACCTGTACTGGGCCAACGCCAGCTGGCGTGCCTGTAAAGATTAAATCACCGCCTCGTAGCGGGAAGCATTCTGACAATCTGGCAATGATTTCAGGTACCTTCCAGATCATCCGGTCAAGGTTTCCAGACTGACGGATTTCCCCATTTACGCTCAGACTGATGCCAGCTTGATGAATTTGCTCCATTGATGACACGCGTTTCAATTCAGAACAGGGGGCGGCATGCAAAAAAGTTTTACCGGCATCCCAGGGGCGCCCCAGTTTTTTTGCCTGAGCCTGTAGGTCTCGACGGGTTAGATCGATCCCCACTGCAAAACCATAGATTAAATTCTGAGCCTCATTCACCTTAATACTTTCCCCACCCCTGGCCAGCGCGACCACCAGCTCCACTTCGTGGTGAAGGTCCTGGGTCATACTAGGGTACCTGAGAGAACCACCACCACTTAACAACGCATAGCCTGGCTTCATGAAGAAAAACGGGGCTTCACGATCAGGATTATGCCCCATTTCAATAGCATGGTCGGCGTAATTGCGTCCCACGCAATATATCTGTGCTACCGGGAATTGTCCGCTGCTGCCACTCACCGGCAAACCGACGGCATCGGCAGGCGGTATAACAAATTCAGTCAAGAAATAATCTCCTATGAACTCACCGCAGACCCTGCAAAGTTAACCCGATAACGAATCATTATAATAATGGGTATCAACAGGAACGGCGCGCTTATATAGACTAAAAAGTCCCAGCCCCAATTCAACAACAGGAATCCGGAACTCAAGGCGGCGACCCCCTGCAACGAAAAAACAACAAAATCATTACATGCCTGGACCTTAAACTGTTCTCCCTGCCGATAGGTCCTGGTGAGCAAAGTGGTACCGCCCAGAAACATGAAATTCCAACCGACACCCAGTAAGACCAAAGACGACCAGTAATGAATCAGAAAGCGGTCGACCCAGGCAACCAGAAGACAGGCCAGTAGAATGACCGCCCCGGCCGCTATGATTTTCAAGGGACCATACCTGTCCACGAGCATTCCGCTGAACAAGGAAGGAAGGAACATAGCCATGATATGGCTCTGAATAACCCAGGCGGTGTCTTCCAGGTTGAACAGATCAAGGTGATGCATGCTCAGCGGTGTCGCTGTCATGAGCAGGCTCATGATGCTCCACGCCGCCACAGCAGCTCCCAGGGCAAGTTTAAAATTGACCTGTCGGGCAATTTCCAGGAGAGGTCTACCGCTTTGCCCTTTAACTGCAACCGGCTTCTTTCCAGGACGATAAAAAAACAATACGGTCATTGCAGCCAACATAAAAAAACTCAAGCCGATAAATGAGCCGGCGTAAAGCGCCATACCACTCACATGCTTTAATTGGGTCGCCAGCTCAGGCCCTATATAGGCGGCGACCACACCTGCCAGCATTAGAACCGACAGAGATCGACCCAGTTTTTCTGCAGGAACCACTTCCGCCAGAGCAAAACGATACTGCTGAATAAATGCATTGTGACTGCCAATTAGAAAAGTAGCGCAACAGAACAAAGGGAAATGTTCATTTGTCACAGCATAGGCTGCCAGCAAACCACCTAAACTGGCATAGCCTGCCGCAAAGATAAATCCGGGCTTTCTGCCAAACCTGCGCATGAGCAACGATGCCGGCACGGTTGTAGCCGCTGTACCGACTATCATCAGCGCCAGTGGCAAGGTCGCCAAATCCGATGATGGTGCCAGCGTTGCGCCAATAATACCGCCTAATAAAACCAACATTGGTGCACCCGTCTGCGCCAAACACTGTGCCATGGTCAATACAATTAAGGTAGGATGCATAGTCACGTTCCCAGGCAAATGCCAATCTAATAATTTCGGCACAGAGTATGCGCAGTTTGACTGTTCGTGTCCATGCACAAGACGTGGAACAATTCCAATTCAATGAACATAACAAGGAACAGTGATCCATGTCTGAACAGCGAGTTGATGCCGTTATCGTAGGCGCTGGGTTCGCCGGAATGTACGCTTTGCATCGCCTATTGAAAGAAAATTTTCAGCCCATTGTATTTGAGATTGGCGATAATGTGGGCGGCACCTGGTACTGGAATCGCTATCCCGGCGCACGTTGTGATGTCCAGAGTATGGAGTACTCATATACTTTCGATGATACGCTCCAGCAGGATTGGAACTGGTCAGAAAAGTACGCACCCCAGACCGAAATTCTTCGCTACGCAAACCACGTTGCAGACCGATTCAACCTGCGCCCGCATATCAACTTCGGTACCCGGGTTCTGTCTGCACACTATCAAGAGGATGATCAGGAATGGCTGGTTAGCACCGACGATAATAAGGTCTACCGAGCCAAATTCTGCATCATGGGGACGGGATGCCTGTCTTCTACCAACCTGCCTAAATTCAAAGGTATCGATTTATTCAGCGGTGAGTCATTTCATACTGGCGACTGGCCACACAGTCCAGTTGATTTCAGTTCAAAACGTATTGGTATTATCGGCACAGGCTCATCTGCAATACAGTCGATACCGCTTATTGCAGAAAGTTGTGAGCAGCTGACAGTATTTCAACGCACCGCCAATTTTTCTATTCCTGCACACAATCGTCCTCTGGACAAGCAATACGCTGCGTCTATTAAAGAATCCTACCCGACATTCAGAGCAGAAAACAGGCAGATGTTTGCAGCTTTCGGTTCACACCAGTCCCGCTGGGACGATTCTATTTTTGACGTAGATGACGACACTCGACAGGTTCGTTTTGAAACAAAATGGCAAGAAGGGGGGCTGGGCTTCACCAGTGCTTTCGGCGATACCGGCGCCAGCAAGCAAGCCAACGATATTGCCGCGGAATTTGTCCGCAACAAAATAAGAACAATCGTAAATGACAGCGAAGTTGCAGAACTGCTCTGTCCTGATCAGGTACTGGGATGTAAACGAGTCTGTGTAGACAGTCATTACTTCGAAACTTATAACAGACCCAATGTGCAGCTGGTTAATGTAAAAGAACATCCTATCGAGGAAATCACGGCTGAAGGCCTCATCCACAAAGACCAGCACTATCAATTCGATATGATTATCTATGCTACAGGCTTTGATGCCATGACCGGCAGCCTGCTGAAAATAGATATAGCCGGAAAAGACGGTATTTCACTGCAGGAAAAATGGCAGGCAGGCCCGCGAACCTACCTTGGCCTATGCACTTATGGTTTCCCTAATTTCTTTACTGTTTCCGGACCGGGCAGTCCGTCTGTACTGTCCAACATGATCATCACTATCGAGCAGCACGTAAACTGGATAATCGATTGCATGACCCATCTGCGCGATAATAACCTAAGCACCATCGAAGCCCTTGAAGAAGCAGAAAACGATTGGGTCATGCAAACCAACGAAATCGCCAAAGGCACACTGTTCCCCACCTGTAATTCCTGGTATCTGGGTGCCAATGTGCCAGGCAAACCAAGGATTTTCATGCCTTTCGCAGGTGGCTTCCCTGCCTATGCGCAAATTTGTGCTGAGGTAGCTGAACAACATTACCGCGGCTTTGAACTGAGTGCATAAGGCCTAGCCATAAATCACCGGATACTGCGCCAAGAGCCTAGGCTGCGGAAGAACTGCTGACGGTAACCAGCAACACACGAAACAGGCTTAGACATAAAAAGGGCAGGGCTGATCTGGCCTGACCAACAGGTGCTGAAACGACAGCGGAGAACATTCAAACCATGAACGTACAACACTACCATGACGTACTCATTGTCCTGGGCTACAGTCATGACTTTGACGATCCCACGGTTTGCCAGCGATGTGATCTAGCAGCCGGGATTTTCCAGGCCGGCGGTACCGCGCAAATTCTTCTTTCCGGTGGATACCTAAAAGACCTTGATATCAAGCCTATCAGGAGCCAGGCAGAAGCCATGCGTTACGCTCTGATTGAACGAGATGTGCCAGCTTCATGCCTGTTTATGGAGGAAAAATCAAGCCAATTAGTGGAGAACCTTTATTTCTGCAAAACTGAGTTCCTGCTTCCCTGCTCGTGGTTTGACGTGGGCATTGTTACCTCCAGTAATACCATAGCCACTACCCGCTGGTTTGCCTCAAAAATGTTGGGCAGCCAATATACTGTCGAGGTCTACCCACCTATTCACCCTGTTAGCGAACCAATTCCTATTGATCCTTCTGATCAGGTGAATCTGGTCGAAGCACAGACTACCTACTGTACCGTCCAGGACGGAGACCACCAGGCCCTGAAAGAATTTGACCCCCATTTTACCGAAAACTAGGTGACCAAACCTAGAGCACCAAAAACTAGGTCAGCGAAAACTAGGGCTTGATGACCGCTACCGCCTGAAATACAAGTCTGGTAAGTCGCCCTGCCTCATAAAACTATCGGTTGGGCTTGCAAGCGCTTGGCATTCGGCAACTA
>JAPKEK010000150.1 GCA_028822125.1 Pseudomonadales bacterium
TAATAATCTCACCTGTCTCGGGATCCATGACTGTAATGCTCGATCCTAAGACAGAGGCGACGTACAAATTCCCATCAGGGCCCAGCGCCATGCCATTAGCCCCAGCTAAGTTTGCTCCTGAGGTGATCGCCTCTACAGTGATAACCGGATCTACAATGGTGGTCTCGAGGGGTTGCTGTTCGGCCACATCACAGGCCAGAACAGCCAGGCTTAATATGATCAAGCCAGCAAATTTGCCTTGCTTATTGTTCGTTTTATTACCTGGCCTCATTCCTTCTTCCTTATTTATGCTCAATATCTTTACTCAAATTCTTTGCTCAAATTCTTTGCTGTTTTAATCACTCTCTATCAAATGCAATCTGGTCTGCCTGCCATCCATATACCCCACACCCCTGGCACTGAAGATAGCCTGCTCCTCCAGCATAATGCGAATTTCCCGATTCCACTGTGGCAGAAAGCTCGCTGCATTGAGTTCTATTGAATACGCGGTATTCAAATGCAGGGGGTAATCTCCATGCACCGGCACGCCGTCCTGAGAGTCCCACATTCCCAGAGTAGTACCCGCGCCGTGGCCATGATAGCCAATGGGATGGGTATAGATGGAAGGTTTAATGCCTCTGGCTATGGCCTGTTTCCTGGATAACCTCAATACCTCATTGCCAGTTCGACCAAGTTTAAAGTTCAACGTGAAAATATCCTGCAACCGGTTGGCTTTCGCCAGGGCGGCTTTTAGATATTCAGGCGCATCTTTTTCATCGGACCTGAGAACATAGGCATGTTGCTGCTGATCTGTCTGCAATCGTAAATAGGTCAAGCCAAAATCAACATGAAGCAGATCACCGGGCTGGATAATGCTTGTTTCAGCCTGTTCACTGAAAGTCTTGAGGTGTTCGAATTGCTCCTGACTGGCCCGTTGAATAGAAACAGACGGGTGAAACCAGTTCTGTAATTTCATGGCGCGAGTTTTTTCGCGCAGCCACCACACTACATCTTCTGTGCTGGTTTCCCGAGCAACAACAACCTTGTTAGAAAAAGCCTCAGCGATAATGTCATGACCCAGCCTTACCAAACCAGGATAAACATCCATTTCTTTTCGGGTCCGGGTTTCAAGCCAAGCCAGAGCCAGAGGTTCAGCTGAGACGACTCTCTTTCTCATTTCAGCACTGAGCACCTCAAGGAATTCCTGATGCGCAGTGGCAGTGATACCATCTGCCAAAGCAAAATGAGTTGATCTGTTTATGGCTATCCGTTGCGGATTTTTCTGATTAATCAATGCAGCCAGGCGCTGCCACTGTCTCCCTTGAGTCTCTTTATCCCAGGATTTCTCAAACAATTCACCAACTTGGTAACGCGCCACGCCCAGGCGCTCAAGGGGCCTGCCTTCGCCTGGGTCAAATACCACCAGAATTGTCCTGCGCCGCGCGGACAACCAGGTTGACGGCAAAAATGTCTTTAATATGGGATCTTCATTGTATTCGCGAGAGATCAAAACCCACATATCAATCCCCTCCCGGCGCATCAGTTCCGGGAGTAGGTTTTCCAGCCGGTCAGCCAGAATCTCATCGATAAGGGCAGACCGCTCACGCATTGGCAGTACCATTGATTCAGGCGCGGCAACGCTACTGACCAGGCAGAGAACAACAAACAGCGACAACCTCATAAAATGACCGGGGATAAAGTATTCGTTAACTAGAATTGGACAAAGCGGGATCATTTACAAGTATTTATCGCATATTTACCAGGGCTAACCCATAAATTTAACTGGCCCTGAGGGCCTTTACCTGGAGTAAGTGGTGGCAGCGACAACCTGATATCATCTACAATCTTAGCCAGCAAGGTCGGCGCTACCACATGTCTATGCTGCACTACACCTCTAATCAAGCATTAGCCAAAGCCCTGCTGGAGCACGCCATATGAATTTGCCAGTCAATTCTAAAAATCTTTTCATTTTTATACTGGCTGCCAGTATCGCCTCGACCATCGGTGGGCTACCGTTTAACTCTCTTCCCGTCATGCTGGGGAGTCTCGCCGATTCCTTCAGCCTGAGCAGCGAGTCGGTTGGCCTGCTTGGATCGATCTGTTTTGCCGGCTATCTGCTCGGTACTCTGGGCGCACCATTTTGGATCAACCGCCTGAACTGGAGAACTCTAACTGTAGCCAGCACCATCGGCACAGCCACCGCATTTGCGGTCAGTTCACAGCTTAAAAGTATCGAAGCGCTCTACCTGGTGTGGGCATCCATAGGATTTTTTGCTTCAACCATGACCTGCCTGGGCATGCGAATTCTTGCCGATTTACCAGACAAGGTACGCGCATTCGGAACGCGCCAGGGAATAGAGCTTTCTGTTACCGCGGCGGTACTATTTGCCCTGCCACCCCTTATTATCGCTCAGTGGCACTACCCCGGTGCTGCCCTGGCGCTGGCTGTCGTGGTCGGTGTATTAGGCTTATCCGCATTCTGGGTCCCTCAGGGTCCTTTGCTCGCGATAGCGGAAGAAAACCAGGCAATAACAAACCACTCCCGACTCCCTCTGCCCCGCAGTTCCTGGGTTTGCATGAGTATTTTCTTTGTATTTCTGGTAGGTAACATTGCCTTGTGGGCATTCCTGGAACGCATTGGCGCCGATCTCAAGCTAGCCGGTGCTGAAATCGGGATTGTTTTTGCCGTACTTAAACTTCTGGGAGGGGCCGCTGCCTTTTTTGTAGCCTGGATAGGTGATCGTGCTGGCGTTAGATGGCCATACTGGATCGTACTGCTCGGTGTTCTGGTGGGGCTGCTTTTCCTGCTCGGCGCAGGCAGTTTCTTACCCTTCGCGCTGGGCGCATGGATTTGGGAATTTGCGTTTACCTGCGGTTGTGTATTCCAGGTAGCAGCCATCGCCCGTAGTGATGCTTCAGGTCGCGCTGTGATGCTGGTACCTGCTGTGTTTGCGCTCAGTTCAATGGTCGGTCCAGGACTTGCAGGCCAGCTTGCTGCGGGTGGCAGTTTCAACGGTGTTCTGCTCTTATCAGCAGTTTGTTCAGTGTTACCCGCGCTGGTATACAGCTTCTGGCAACCAGCCAAGAGCTGATTCAATTACCTGCCTTTCAATATCAATGCTTGTCCAAGCGCGCCTACACCGCTTTTGTAGGCCTAAACCCGACAAATGGCTAAGCGGGCTAATCAACCATTGCTGCCCTGCCTTAACAATCGGTAGTCATTCAAGTCAATATCATGGGTAGTAGCCCAGAATTCCTGAAGGCTGAAAGGCGAATTGTTGACTACTTCACCAGCACTGTTCTTATACCAGCTGGTCACATTGGCATGTCCCCAGGCCAGATTCCTGCTCAGCGCCTGGACCCGCTTATTATAGGCAGTATTTATCTCAGTCCTGACATCGATAGCCTGCAGCGACTGATCCAGAATCTGGGTAATACACTGCATGGTGTAGTGGATCTGACATTCAATCTGATAAATAATGCTGCCACCATGAACAATATTGGTATTGGGTCCATAAAGGCAAAATAAGTTAGGAAAGCCTGGCACACTGGTGCCTTTATATGCATTAGCGCTGTCGCCCCATACATCAGAAAGCCTACGACCTTCTACTCCCAGCACCGCCATAGGTGTCAATAAACGATTAGATTGAAAACCCGTCGCCAGGATCAGCACATCAAGATCAATATGCCTGCCATCTAAGAGTTTTACGCCTTCCGGCGTGATGCTCTCGATCGTCTCCGTGACTAAACTCACATCTTCTCGGGCCAGCGTTTCATACCAGCCATTATCAACGATAAGGCGTTTACCCCAGACCGGGAATGCCGGTGTGCAATCTTCCAGGTATTGGTTTTTGTCTCCCAGGCCCTCCTTGATAAAACCGATCAAGGCCTCGCGCATACCATGATTCGCCTCGTTCATGGACAGCGCCTTATCAGGCCACTCGGGGTCACCAACCACCACCGGCCAGGAACGATCACCGAATATCAGTATCATCCTAGCTCGATGGAATTCGGCATAATAAGGGATATATTCCAGCGCCCAGAGAAGGCCCTGCTCAACCGGTCGGTAATAATCTCTGGCTGGTGCTACCCAATGTGGGGTGCGTTGAAAAACATGGGTATGCTGAGCCTTCTCAGCAGTTTTTGGCAGCAACTGAACGCTGCTGCATCCTGTGCCAATAACGCCGATTTTTTTGTCTTCCAGGCTGTCATCCTGCCATCGCGCTGAATGCCACATAGGTCCGCTGAAAGTCTCCAGACCTTGTATAGCAGGCAAGGCAGGACGATTTAGCTGCCCCACAGCACTGATCACCACATTAGCAGCTAAATTGCAGCGCGCTCCCCTGGTATCGCGATAGCTGACCTGCCAGCTATTGGACGCTTCATCAAACGTCGCCTGCTCTACCTCACATTCAAAAAGGATCTGTTCGCGCACATCAAACTCATCAGCACAGCCATCAAAATAGGCAAATAATTCATCACGTTTAGAGAAATACCCCGACCAGCCGGGATTACGGTGAAAGGAATACGAATAAAAGTGATTCGGCGTATCCACTCCACAATCAGGATAGCGGTTTTCGTACCAGGTGCCGCCAACCTGCGAATTCTTCTCCAGGATAGTGAAACGCAGGCCTGCAGATTTTAGTTTTGCGGCTATGCCAAGACCGGACATACCCGCGCCGATTATAACCGCGTGAAAGTCCTGAGCCTTACCTGCGTTGGTGGCAGCCATCAGATCACCCCGCCACTGCTCATCGCGATCCACAAATCTTGTTTCCTCCATCAACATGGCTACCTGGCCATCATCGACGGTTTCCGCGGTAGAAAAATTGAGCATGCGATGAAACCGCTCTAGACTCGGCGTCCCAGCGATCCTCTGGTGACCGTCCCTGACCTCACCGATTACTGCCACTGCTGCCTCGTGAATCTCCGCAGTCAACTCATCGCTATACCCCCCGCTATCGTCCGGAAACAGACTTCCTTCAGGTGCCTCGATTGGAGCAGGCGCAAAGCAGGGTTCAAGCCATTTATCATCACCGGTTATACTGGCCAGCACCAGCAACAAGGTCGGTGTATTTACGTCCAGCAAGGCTTCACGCAGGTCGCTGTTATTACCCGGTATATTCATCAGTCACTCTCCAGCCGCCATGTACATGATATGTCCTGATTCAACTTAGCATCGCAAGAGATGATTCAGCAAGAATTCTTAGTTACACTTTAACCCTGCTTTTCAGGGCATCATCTCTGCACCCTATCACTTTCATCAGAGCATTAGCCATGACTCAACAAATCAGAAACCTGGGCGTGAACCTGCCGGGAAAGCCGGGACCCAATAACGCGATTACTGACGTTGCCGGTGTCACCGTGGGCCATCACACCCTCATCAGCGGCGAAGGACAACTCATAGAAGGTGAAGGTCCGGTACGTACTGGTGTGACCGCAGTCATACCCAGCAGCTCGGATTTAAGGTCCGTGTTCGCCGCCGGCTATTCGCTCAATGGCGCAGGGGAACTCACTGGCATGCACTGGGTTGAAGAATCCGGGATCCTGACAGGACCCATCTGTATCACCAATACCCATAGCGTTGGTGCCGTGCACGAAGCCGTCATTCAATGGATGAACCAGCATAACCTGTCCAGCGACATGCGCTTCTGCCTTCCCGTAATAGGCGAAACCTATGATGGCTTTCTTAATGATATCAATGGCTTCCATATCAGGGCAGAACACGTCATCAAAGCACTGGACAGTGCCAGCGCGGGCAAGGTTGCACAGGGCAATGTGGGTGGTGGTACCGGCATGATCTGCCATCAGTTCAAGGGTGGTATAGGCACCTCATCCCGCCAGGTAATAATCAACAGGGCTGACTACGCCTTAGGTGTGCTGGTCCAGGCTAACTATGGCCTGCGCAGCGACCTTGCCATCAACGGTGTACCAGTGGGAAGTGAAATAACCGATCTGATGCCAACGATGCGCGTGGGGGAAAAGGGTTCAATCATTGTCATTATTGCCTGCGATGCGCCGTTACTGCCGCATCAACTCAAACGCCTGGCCAGACGGGTGCCCATGGGCATGGCAAAGGTCGGATCCTATGCAGGAAATCTCTCAGGTGATATCTTCATCGCATTCTCCACCGCTAATACAGTAGCAGGAGGTGCTCCACTGATTGAACTGCAAATGCTGCC
>JAPKEK010000151.1 GCA_028822125.1 Pseudomonadales bacterium
TTATCCTGGTTATGATCTCGGTAGAAGACAAACCCAGCCATGAGCTACCCACCGGTTCTGTTTTAACTGAATTACGACTCGGCTTTTCCTACGTCCTGAATACGCCAATTATTTACATGCTGCTGGGCTGTAATTTCCTCATGGTTTTCTTCAGCATGACCTATTTCATGTTGCTGCCCGGGTTTGCCAAAGACGTACTACTGGCAGGACCCGATCGATTAGGATTGCTGATTTCCATATCTGGCATTGGATCACTGCTGGGCTCGCTTTATATTGCATCCTATGGAAATAAAGGTCGGGCCAGGGTTCTACTGTATGGCGCTTTATTAATGGGTATATCGCTGTTTTTTTTCGCCCTGTCTACCCACTACTGGTTATCGGTGGCACTGTTGACCGTGGTTGGCTTTGGCCAATCGGCCAGGATGTCGCTTTCAAATGTCTTGATACAATCTTACGTTGATGATGAATTCCGCGGCCGGGTGATGAGTATCTACATGTTAGAAATGGCTTTCCTGTCCGTTAGCATCTACCCAATTAGCCTGCTTGCCGATTATTATGGGCCCCAACTAGCAGTCGGTATTTCTGCAGTTGGCCTGGTAAGCCTGATAATGGTGCTGTTTATGGTGCCAGCCTACCGCGACCTGGACTAAGCCAGTACGCTAACGAACGAGAAAATAGGATAACAAATGGCAAACCCATTCTGGGAGAACCCTGAGACAATCGGCTATGGCAGGTTACCAGCAAGGGCAAGTTTTGAAAGATTCGGCTCGACTCAGCATGCCAAAATAGGCCAGCAGCCGCGCAAGAAAGTCCTTTCCAGTCACTGGCGCTTTCATCGTTGCGGCAGCCCGGATAAAACACCCGAAGGCTGGAACACGGCCAGCTTCGATGACAGCTATTTCCTACCGGTGGAGCTACCCGCCTTGTGGACCATGGATGACCGCGTCGAAGACCAGCCTATCTACACTAATGTGCGCATGCCCTTTAAAACCGAGCCGCCGCTGGTACCAGCGGAAAACCCAACCGGCCTGTACCGCTATCGCCTGAATGACGCCCAAGTGCCTGAGGGACAACGAACCCTGCTCATGCTTAGTGGCATCGAAAGCTGCTACTTCGTTTATTTAAACGGGATTGAAATCGCCTTCAGCAAGGATTCGAGACTGCCAACCGAGATCGATTTAACTCAATACCTGCAAGCAGGGGGAAATATTGTCGCCCTGAAAGTCATCCGCTGGAGTGATGCCAGCTATATCGAAGACCAGGATCAGTGGTGGCATGCTGGTATACATAGAGAAGTGGCTTTGTATTCAACGCCGAGTGTTTTTATTCGAGATATCCACTGCCGGCCTGAATACCTCCTGGACCAACAGCAAGGGCGACTTGCAGTAGATATTAGAATCGGCGGAGAACATCGCCTTAGCCTAAACCACTCAGTATCAATCAGGCTGCTTGATCCAGCTGGCAGGCGGGCAATCAAAAGGGACCTGAAAGCAAGCATAAGCAAATCAAACTTTTACCCAGTGACGGGTAAGGGGCCGTTGCTAACCCTTGAAACTGAACCTATCACGGTGACCCCCTGGTCAGCGGAGCAACCCGCTCTTTATCAACTGCTGGTCAGCCTTATTGATGATAAGGGCCAGACCATTGAGGCAACATCGCTGAAAATAGGCTTCCGCCACCTGGTCATTAAAAACAGAGAATTGCTGATCAATGGCAAAGCCGTTCTTATCCGTGGTGTTAACCGGCATGACCATAGTGATACCACGGGCAAAGTCATATCCGAAGCGCTCATGCGCCAAGACATCGAAACGATGAAACAGCACAATATCAATGCAGTTCGCACCAGTCATTACCCGAATGATGCATTATTTTACGATCTTTGCGATGAATACGGCCTGTACGTGGTTGATGAGGCTAACATCGAAGCCCACCACCACTATGCACAATTAGGCGCGGACCCGAACTGGGCCAACGCTTTCCTGAATCGTGCCATTCGCATGGTGGAACGAGACAAGAACCATCCCAGCATCATTATGTGGAGCCTGGGCAACGAGACAGGATTCGGCCCTAACCAAACTGCCATGGCTGGCTGGATTCGGCAATTCGACCCCAGTCGTCCAATCCATAACGAAAATGCTATCTGTGAACAAGGCGTGTCCCGGCACTGGGACAGCAACCCCCAGGGCAGTGATATTGTCTGCCCTATGTATCCTTCTGTGGCAGACATCATTGAACATGCCAGGCACACCAAAGATCCACGGCCGGTCATCATGTGCGAATACGCCCACGCTATGGGAAACAGCTGCGGTAACCTGCTGGAATACTGGCAGGCCATTGAGCAATACCGGGGATTGCAGGGGGGCTTTATCTGGGAATGGCTCGACCATGGTATAAAAAGTACGGCAAACGGCCAGCAATACTGGGCTTATGGCGGTGATTTTGGTGAGGATATCCACGACTTGAATTTTGTTTGTGACGGCCTGTGCTGGCCCGATCGAACACCGCATAGTTCCCTGGTTGAATATAAGAAAATAATCCAGCCGATCACTGTCAGAAAACACAAAGGCCATCTTGTCATCACCAACAAACAGCACTTTAACGGGTTAGATGCGTACCACGCCAGATGGTCACACCTGATTGATGGCAGCGCTGAACGATCTGGTGCCTTATCTGTGCCCTTAATACCCCCGGGTGAAACTGCAACCATTGCGCTACCGGAACTTGCAACGCCCAGGCAAAGCAACGCCATACAATCTCTGCTGATTACCTTTGAGCTGGCTAAAAATACCCGCTGGGCGGGCAAAGGACACATTGTCGCCTGGGATCAGGTGAAGCTGACAACGGGCCGAAGGCGCAAACGAAAAGCACTTGCCGGGGCCAGCTTTAAATCAACCAGGCAAGACCTGACTGTCATTACCCGACAGGCAAAGCTCACCTTTACTAATGATGGCTTTATTTCCTGGCTTCACAATGACCAGGAGTTGTTAAGCGGTGCAACTGAGGTCAACATCGTCAGGGCGCCCATGGATAACGATGGGATCAAGGGATGGGCAGGTCACCAGAATAAAGCCCTCGACCGATGGAAAAGCCAGGGCTTGTTCGAAGCACAGCAAAACTGGAATCGTGCCAAAGCCGTGGAAACAGCCGATGGCACTATTACCGTCACCCAGACCAACAGCGTAAAAACCCTGGCAGGTACAGTGCGTTGCCGGTGTATCTACACCATAGACGGCTCCAACAGCATCCGTATTGAGCATCATTTCGAAGTACCCAGTTCCCTGGCTGACCTGCCCAGACTTGGGCTGCGATACCCTTTGTCCGGCAAGTTCGAACAACTCAGCTGGTTTGGCAGAGGCCCCCATGAAACCTACTGTGATCGCAAACAGTCCGGCATCATCGCCAGGCACGACAGCACCGTATCAAATCAATATATCCCCTATATTCTCCCCCAGGAACACGGCAATATAACCGACCTGCGCTGGCTGGAACTGCGTGCAGACCCAGACAGTCTGCTCCGCATGGATGCCCTTCAGCCAATCGAAGGCTCGGCTAGTCGCTATTCCCAGGAAATGCTGACGGCCGCTTACCATACCTATGAAGTCGCCCCGGATCATCGCGTCTGGCTCTGCCTTGATGTCATGCAGAGAGGGGTTGGTGGCGCCAGCTGTGGGCCCGACACGCTCGAGCAATATCGACTCAAGGCGGGCCAGCACCAGCTGAATTACGACCTTACCTGGAAATCGGAGCCCTGAAATGAAAGCTGACTCAAGCCAGGATCAATCTTCAGGGAACCCTGGTGAAATAGAAACCACACTGGAAAATTCGATTCGAGTCTGGGACATTCCGACAAGGCTTTTTCACTGGTTGCTGGTCGGCTTACTGATCATTTCCTGCTACACCGGATTAACCGGTGGTTTTTATGAAATGGACTATCATATGCTGTCGGGTTACGGCATCCTGACCCTGGTTATTTTCAGAGTCCTGTGGGGCCTGACGGGTACGCACTACGCCCGATTCAGAGAATTCCTGCCCGGACCGCGGCAAATCAAAAACCATTTAACCTCGATTCTGAAAAAACCCCATCAGGGAGCCGGGCATACCCCTCTGGGCGCCTTGAATATATTTATTATTCTGATATTGATCTTCGTGCAGGCGGGCACTGGCCTTTTTTCTAATGACGATATTTTCACGGAGGGGCCGCTGGCCAGTTCAGTAAGTTACGAAACCAGCCGCTGGTTAACGGGCATTCATGGAGTCAACATCTGGTTTCTGGTCGCATGCGCCGTGATCCATCTGCTGGCGATCGCCCTGCACCAGTTCTACTTCAGGGAAAACCTGGTGAAAGCCATGCTCACAGGGAACAAGACCGTAAAAGATATCGATGTGCCATTGTCCTTTTTTCGAGAAATCATTTGTGCCGCCCTGGTCCTGTGTTTCAGTGCCCTGGGGGTCTATCTGCTAATTAACTATTAAGCGATACCGATTAAGCGATACCGATTCAGAACTCTGGTTCAGGGATCGTGCTCCTCGCGAAAATCATCATGGCAGCCTTTGCAACTACCGCCCAGCGCCTGTATAGCGGGCCCTATCTGCCCCATATCACCACTTTTTGCCGCTACCGCCATCTCCTGGGCAGCGCTAACGAAGTTATTCATGGCCTCACTAAAGGCATCCGGTTGTTCCCAGACGGCTGCCAGGGAATGAGATTTACTGGTGCCGCTGCCTGCCGGAAACACATCAGGCATGATACCTGCAACATCGGCCATACCATCTGCGTGCACCGACAAATTCTGAAGATGTACCTGACCCTTTAAAATGGCCGCCATGGACGAGATATGACCTTTAGCAGAGTTCATGATGCCTTCTCGATATTTATATTCAGCCTCACCATCGGCGAGAGTTGAAAATGAAAAAACACAACCCATCAATAGCAACAAACCCTTCATAACATCCTCCTTCAGACTCAAGATACTAGGGATCTTAGCACAGTTTCATTGACCTGTAGGAGTCCTATGAGTATCTTCAACACTGGCACCAATTCAGGGTATAGACATGACCAACAAGAAAAGTTTTCCTTTCGAAGCGACCCTAGAGAAGCTGGAAACCATTGTTGAAAAAATGGAACAGGGTGACATGTCGCTGGAGGATTCACTCAAGGCATTTGAACAAGGAATCCAGTTAACCAGATCATGTCAGAAAGCCCTTGTTGAAGCAGAACAACAGGTCCAACTACTGCTCCAGGAAAACGGCCAACTGCAGACCACTGAGTTTGCAGTCAGCGATGATGAATGAATTTCTGAAGCCCTACCAGGAACGCGCTGAGTCGGCTCTAACGGCCACTTTGGATGAGACCGGTGTTCCCCAAGATTTGCAGGAAACAATCCATTATGCCGTCCTCGGAGGCGGTAAACGCCTGCGTGCCGCCTTTGTTTATCTCACCTGCGAGGCTCTTAAGGTAGACCTAACCCTTGCAGATTCAAGCGCTGCGGCAGTGGAGCTGATGCATGCTTACTCCCTGATTCATGATGATCTCCCCGCCATGGACAACGACCTGATGCGCAGAGGCCAGCCCACCGTTCATGTGAAATACGGAGAAGCAATGGCAATCTTAGCCGGAGATGCACTTCAGGCCGGCGCCTTCCAGAGTATTGCCGCAGACGAATTATTGAGCTCAAAAAGCAGAACCCAGTTGATCAACGCGCTGGCTGTTGCGGCGGGTCGAAAAGGGATGGTCGCCGGGCAGGTGCTGGATATGCACCATGAGACGGTAAAGGCCAGCGAACAACAGCTGACCGCCATGCATCGTGCCAAAACAGGTGCCCTCATTGAGTTCAGTATGATCTCAGCAGGCATCATCGCCCAGATAGATGACGACACCAGAGAAAGACTGCGCCGCTTCGGTGAAATCATTGGCCTGGCTTTTCAGGTTCGAGATGATATCCTCGACGAAATCGGAGATTCAGCAACGCTTGGCAAGCAGGTCGGCGCCGACCGGCATCGACAAAAATCAACTTTTGTTTCCATCCTTGGTCTTTCATCAGCACAATCCAGGCTCGAACAGCTCACCACTGAAGCGATCAGCACAATCGACTCTCTGGGCAGCAGTGCCCAGGGCCTTAAACTGCTTGGCCACTATGTGGCAGGGCGTGAG
>JAPKEK010000152.1 GCA_028822125.1 Pseudomonadales bacterium
CCTAAAACACGATCCTGAAGTATCTTTTCTCCTCTAAATTGGTCACGACGATGAACCAGGTACACATCAGAGGCAATGTTGGAGAGATACAGGGCCTCTTCAAGTGCGGTGTTACCACCTCCGATCACAGCGACTTTTTGCTTCTTGTAAAAGAAGCCGTCACAGGTCGCGCAGGCACTGACGCCCTTACCTTTATAAGCTTCTTCTGAGGCTAGTCCCAGATAGCGCGCCGAGGCGCCGGTTGTGATGATTGCAGCATCACAACTGTAAGTGGCCTGGTCTCCAAAAAACTGGAATGGTGTCTGGGATAAGTCGCAATGATTGATATGGTCGTAAATGATTTCAGTTTCAAACCTTTCTGCGTGCTGCTGCATGCGTGTCATCAATTCCGGGCCCTGCAGACCAGAGATATCACCGGGCCAGTTATCCACATCTGTCGTGGTAGTGAGTTGCCCGCCGGTTTCTATACCCGTTATCACAATGGGCTTTAGATTGGCTCTTGCTGCATATATGGCAGCGGTTAAACCTGCTGGGCCCGAGCCGATAATGAGTAGTTTGTTATGACGGACTTCCATGCTTACCTCTTCAACTTGTGGTGCTGTGCCTATCTTACTGTGGCCTGCTCAGGCTATCTCGGCAGGATTGAGGCGGTGGGTTACTGCATCGTGATGCAATTCCAGTTTTATTGTACGAGCCTCGTTAAGGCGGGGGTATCGAACTGCAACCCTGGCCTGGTTCAAGTGTAACGGCAGTTCAGGATTTCCTTGAAACAGGATTTTTCGGGTGATTCGCGGATAGACCTGTAAATTTGCATTATCCCGGATCGGCGCTATTGTCCAGGTATCGGTTGGTCCTGCCATCGTACTCTCAATTCACTAAAGTGGGCTATGGTACTTCATTCGAAAGAGAGGTTGTAGTTACAACTGAAAATAATGAAGTTTTGATTACAATCCTTGGGTACTCGAGATATGATCTAACACCATGAAATTTATAGATATTCCAATCCAGAAATCAGGACGTTAAGGACTAGAATCTGGGGGTGGGGAGATGGCGTGGCGCAATCAAAAGGAAAGAGGAGTTTGGCATCAACAGATCAGGGCACGATCTGGGATCTGCTGCTTGCTCGATTAAGAGAAGGGATGATTTTAGTTGAGATAGCAATCTGCATCTATCTGACCTGTGCGTTGTTCAGTTTTGATCCGTCCGATCCGGGCTGGACCTTCACTGGGATCAGTCATCAGGTAAGCAATATCATGGGGCCATGGGGTGCCTGGTGTGCAGATGCGGTGTTTGCTATTTTTGGTTTGATGGCGTTTGTATTTCCTTTGCTTTTAGCGGTTCATATTTTGCGGCGGGTCTTGTTCAAACGTATTAATCCAGTTTTTGATCCCGCGTTGTTGATTGTTCAGGGAATGGGGCTGGTACTGGGCGTTATCAGCGGTGCTGCTTTATGCAGCTTGCATTTTTATGGTGCTGGTCTTGAATTCCGCGAGGGTAGTGGCGGTTTAGTGGGGGTTGCCACGAGAGAATTTCTTGTCCCGTTGCTGAGTTACGTAGGCGCGACTTTAACCCTGGTATTGTTTTTCCTTATTGGTCTGACCTTGCTGGTAGATATTTCCTGGGTGGCCGTTCTAGATACCACTGGACGATTTACCCTGCAATTTTATGACATTATACGAGATCGCTGGCACCGCTTCAGAAATCATCGCCTGGCGACTTCAAAGGCCCGGCAGACGATCAAAGCTCGGCGAATGGCTCTCGAAAAACATGTTGAACTGGAGCAGGCCAGGATACCCCTGGTTATTCAGTCACCTGAAGAAAGAGAACCAGAAATCAGTGAGCGGGCTGCACGCGAAAAGCAAGGCAACCTTTTTACAATGGAAACAGTAGAAGGCCTGCCTGCATTGAGTCTCCTGGATACTAATGATGCCAGTATGCAGCGGGGTTATTCTTCTCAGGATCTAGAGGCGATGTCCAGGCTGCTTGAATTGAAGCTCCTGGATTATGGCGTTGAAGCGGCGGTGGTGGCGGTATTTCCTGGACCGGTGATTACCCGCTTTGAAATACAGCCAGCACCCGGGGTAAAAGTGAGTAGGATCTCCGGGCTTGCCAAAGACCTAGCACGGTCCCTGGCCGTAATCAGTGTTCGCGTGGTGGAGGTGGTGCCCGGTAAACCTGTTGTCGGACTAGAAATACCAAACGAAGATAGACAATTAGTCCGACTAAGCCAGGTACTCTCCTCGAAAGCTTATGACCTGTCCCTGTCTCCTTTGTCGCTTGCGCTGGGCCACGATATTGCAGGTGAGCCCGTCGTCGTTGATCTGGCAAGAATGCCTCACCTACTGGTGGCAGGTACAACCGGATCAGGGAAGTCAGTTGGCTTAAACGCCATGATTCTTTCGATTTTGTTCAAGGCCTCGCCAGAAGATGTCCGGTTGATTATGGTCGATCCTAAAATGCTTGAACTGGCCGTTTACGAAGGTATTCCCCACTTGTTAACACCGGTGGTTACCGACATGAAGGATGCGGCTAATGCGCTTCGCTGGTGTGTTGCAGAAATGGAACGGCGCTATCGCCTGATGGCATCGCTTGGCGTACGTAACATCGGTGGGTTCAATCGTAAGGTGAAAGACGCGGCCAAAGCAGGCGAACCGCTAACAGATCCTTTCTGGGTGCCTGATCCTCTTTTCGAAGCGGAAATGCAATCCCCCGATGAATTGGAAACACTGCCTTTTATTGTTGTTGTCATCGATGAATTTGCAGACTTGATGATGATAGTCGGTAAAAAAGTAGAGGAACTCATTGCCCGCATAGCTCAGAAAGCCAGGGCAGCGGGCATACATTTGATTCTGGCGACGCAGCGACCTTCGGTAGACGTAATTACCGGTCTTATTAAGGCTAATGTGCCCACTCGTATCGGCTTTCAGGTTTCCAGCAAGGTTGATTCCAGAACGATTCTGGATCAGGGCGGGGCTGAACAATTGCTGGGCCATGGCGATATGCTGTACATGCCCGGTGGAACACCGATTCCTGTACGAGTTCACGGCGCATTTGTAGACGATGATGAAGTACATCGCGTGGTGGAAAGCTGGAAAACGCTAGCTGAACCCAATTATCTTGACGTTATTTTAGAGGGTCTAACGGATTCTGAACTGTTACCGGGCAAAGCCGGCAGCAGAGATGACAGGCAGGGAGAAGCAGACCCATTATATGATGAGGCGGTCGCTTTTGTGACCTCATCGGGCCGAGTTTCCATTTCGTCGGTGCAACGAAAGTTACGTATAGGTTATAACCGGGCTGCCAGGATGGTAGAAGAAATGGAGCAGGCTGGGGTTGTCAGTCAAATGAATACCAATGGTTCGCGAGAGGTGTTAGCCCATGCGCCGCCAGATTAGCCTGATTGCAGGGCTAGTTATACTGGGATTTTGTCCGCTCAATGGCGCTACCAAAGAAGTGCTCGATAGTGATCCTGCGGGCTTATTAAAGCAGCATCTTGGATTGATTCACGATCTCGAGGCCTTGTACAGTCAACGTGCTGCAGATGATGCCGTGATGAGTCAGACGGGTAAGATCTGGTTAAAGCAACCGGGCCGGTTTCGCCTGGAGCCAGCGGATGATCTGAACCCACTTCTGGTTTCTGATGGCGAGAGTCTCTGGGAATTTGATGCCCTGCTGGAACAGGTCATTATTCATTCCGCGAGTTCGGATCCGACTGTATCACCCGTGTTGCTGCTGGCCAGATCCGATATCGACCTTGAAACCGCTTACAACATTGATCTGTACCGTGACGAACTGGAAGAGGTATTTGTACTGTCGCCTGTTCGTGAGGATGTATTTTTTCGCAGCCTGAGTTTGCATTTTAAGGATGGCCTTCCTGTCGGGATTCGTGTTCTGGCATTATCCGGGCAATATCTTGAAATGGAGATCAGGATCCTGGAATATAACGGGGAAGTGCCACTCTCTCTGTTCCATTTTGAAGTTCCTGCTGATGTAGATGTCATTGATTATCGACGATGAATTTATTTGAATCCCAAGTGCAGTTTCAACCTCTGGCCGCTCGCCTCAGACCACAAAGACTTGAAGATTTTGTTGGCCAGAGCCATCTGCTGGCGAGTGGCAGACCGCTCAGGCTGGCCATTGAACAGGGTCAACTGCATTCGATGATATTCTGGGGCCCGCCGGGAACGGGGAAAACCAGCCTGGCCCGTCTTCTGGCGCAGTATGCAGATGCGGAGTTTGTGTCTATATCGGCTGTTTTAAGTGGTATCAAGGAAATTAGAAATGTGGTCGCAATGGCAAAACAGGTGGCAACCCAGGGACGTAAGACAATACTGTTTGTTGATGAAGTTCACCGTTTCAACAAGGGGCAACAGGATGCTTTCCTGCCGCATGTGGAGGATGGCACTGTTATTTTAATTGGCGCAACCACGGAAAATCCGTCGTTTGAGTTGAATAATGCTCTGTTATCCCGGGCGCGCGTGTATCGATTGCAGTCCATTGATGAAAAAGAGATGCTGACGCTGCTTGAGCGTGCTTTACCTCGAATCGGTGATTCTGGTATCAAGGCAGAAACAGAAGTACTTCAAGCAATTGCCAGCAGTGCTCAGGGTGATGCCCGGCTTGCCTTGAACCTGCTTGAAATTGCCGCTGATTCGACGCAGGACGGTACCATTCAGCTCGACCAGCTTGGGCAAATTCTCGGCGAGAGTACGCGGCGTTTTGATAAGGGCGGGGATGTGTTCTATGAGCAAATCTCGGCCCTGCACAAAGCTGTGCGTGGTTCATCGCCTGACGCTGCACTTTATTGGTTTGCACGCATGTTAGATGGTGGCTGTGATGCGCTCTATATCGCCCGCCGAGTCGTTCGTATGGCCAGCGAAGATGTGGGCAATGCTGACCCGCGGGGCTTACAGGTTGCCTTGAATAGCTGGGATGTGCAGAGAAGACTGGGTAGCCCGGAAGGTGAGCTGGCAATTGCCCAGGCGATAGTCTATCTTGCCGTCGCGGCCAAGAGTAATGCGGTTTACCTGGCACTGGATCAGGCAAAGGCTGATGTCAGTAAGTTCGGATCGCTAGAAGTACCGATGCATCTTCGTAATGCACCGACCGAGATGATGGAAAAGATGGGCTATGGTAAACAATATCAGTATGCCCATGATCACCAGGATGCATTCGTTCCAGGAGAAAATTATTTTCCCGAGGATTTGAGCGAGCGTCAGTATTACATCCCTGTTGACCGAGGTCTGGAGCTTAAGATTGGCGAAAAACTAAACTATCTTCGTGGTCAGAATAAAGCGAGTAAGATGAAAAGATATCCGTCAGGAGAAAGTTAACGATGGAATGGCTAGCGGTATCTCTCGGTGGGGCTATGGGTGCTGTTTTAAGGCATGCATTGGCCAGCGCCATCACGGCTCAGTCGAGATCCGAATTCCCGCTTGGGATTTTCACCGTGAATGTCTTAGGTTGTTTTCTCATGGCGATTTGTTATGTGTTGCTGGTCGAACGGCAACTGCTGGGTGACCCTTGCGGGACTTTGCATAGGCCGGACTGCTCGGTGCCTTCACAACCTTTTCGACCTTCTCACTCCAGGCCTATATGCTGATTGTCAACGGTCGCTGGGCTTTAGCGCTGGGATACATCCTGGCCAGTGTTCTGGTTTGCCTGCTGGCTGTTGCCGTGGGCGTATTTCTGACCAGGACACTCATTAATCACTGACTTAATCACTGACTTGCTGAGATGATTTAGGTAAACTATCTGCGCCAAATACTAGGGTAATTCAGATGCTCGATCCAAAATTGCTGCGCACAGAGCTTCACGACATTGCCGTGCGGCTAAAAAAGAAATATTTTAACCTTGATATTAATCAGGTCGAAGTGATCGAGGCTGAGCGTAAATCTGCACAGATAGCGGTTGAAGTGCTTCAGGCAGAGCGCAACAAACAGTCCAAAATGATAGGTCAAGCTAAAGCAAAAGGTGAGGATGTAGCACCACTGTTGGCGCAGGTTGCCGACCTTGGAGAGCGTCTTGCTGAACAAAAGACGCAGTTTGAGTCGGTTTCCGAGCAATTTCAGAGCCTGGTGCTGGCGATTCCAAATATCCCAGATGAAAGCGTTCCTGCCGGGAAAACAGAGGACGATAATGTTGAG
>JAPKEK010000153.1 GCA_028822125.1 Pseudomonadales bacterium
GGATGCGGTCATATTTGTGGTCGATCGAGGTTCCTGGAATAAGGAAGATGAATTAGTGGCGGAGGCACTGCGGGGTCACTCGGGACAGTTGATCATTGCCGTTAACAAATTTGATCTACTGGAATCAAAAAACAAGTTATTGCCGGTGCTAGAAACCTTACAGACGCGGTTTCCTGAAGCCGAGATCGTGCCAGTTTCTGCCTTGAAGGCAGAGAACATCGAACTGCTGGAAAACCTTATTGCAGAACGGATCCCGTATAGTGAGTTTTATTTTCCTGATGATCAGATTACAGATCGCTCCGAAAGATTTATGGTGGCAGAAATTATCAGAGAAAAACTCATGCGTCAGTTAGGCGATGAGGTACCCTATTCAGCCAGTATTCAGATTGATCGATTTGAGAGAACTAGTAAGATAGTCCATATCGCCGCCACTATTTTTGTTGAGCGAGAGGGACAGAAATCGATCCTGATCGGTTCCGGAGGTAGTAAACTGAAAAGAATTGGTTCAGATGCTCGTATCGACATCGAACAGTTGTTGGGCCGTAAAATCATGTTGACTAACTGGGTTAAGGTCAAGTCGGGTTGGTCTGATAGTGAGCGAGCATTAAAAAGCCTCGGTTATGATCCGGTCTGATACAAAAGATGTGGTGATATATATTCTCCACACCCGAAAATACCGAGATACCAGCCTGTTAGCTGAAGTATTCTCCAGGGAAGAAGGTCGGTTCAGTTTATTGTTCAAGGGGATTCGACGCGAAACAAAGAAGTCTTCGCGCAGTGCAGGCCAGATTCAACCATTCGTGCCTATTATTGCGTCATTTTACGGTCGAGGCGATTTGAGAACGGCGGTCTACCAGGAAACAGCTCCATTTAGTTACCATTTGTCTGGTAGGGAGTCGTTTATCGGACTCTATATTAACGAGTTGATGTATCGGCTTATTGGGAAATATGAACCCTTACCGACGCTTTTTGATGGTTATAAAAAGGTGTTGGTGGAACTGGGTAGCCCCAAATTTGAGCTGGCCATGTTGCGTCGTTTTGAATTTACCCTGTTGATGGAGTTAGGTTTTGGCATTGACTTTGCTTTTGATGCCAAGACCGGACTGCCGATCGATAATGCAGGTCATTATCGATTCGTGTCGCAGAGTGGATTTGAATGGGTGCATGCGACTGATCAAGGGGCCTGCAGTGGTGGCACGATTAACAGGATGGCCCGGGGTGATTTTTCCGGAGTAGGGGTTGGGCTGGCAAAGAGGATGATCAGTGAATCCCTGCGGCCTCTACTGGGTGGCAGGCCTTTAAAATCCCGCGAGTTGTTTACCGTGAGCTTTGAATGATTGTTTCGGTGGGGACCGACCTGGTGAAAATAGCAAGAATCGAGCAAGCGTTAAACCGCTGGGGCCACGGTTTTGCTGAAAAAATATTGACCTTTGCAGAAAAATTACTGCTGGAACAAAGGCCCGCCAATAGGGCTGCTTTTCTGGCGAAGCAATTCGCTGCAAAGGAAGCTGTATCTAAAGCGCTTGGTACAGGCATGAGTCGGGGAGTCAGCTTCCGAACCATAGAAATCCTAAGGAATGAATCTGGTGCTCCAACGGTCCAACTGCATGGCCAGGCCCTCGAAAGGCAGCATCGCTTGAATATCTCACATTTTCATGTGTCTATTTCAGATGAATCAGGTTTTGCCCTGGCTTTTGTTATAGCCGAAGGAAGGCATGGATGATTCTTTAAACGGCTCTGGTGTTATTTGCAGCCAAGTCAGTAAGTTCTCGGTCTCAGAGATTACCAGTTTGGTTGCCTGCATAATATTTCCCTGGGGTCTATTGTTGGCAATTTGATCGGCCTGCCTGATGAACTGCTGTAATCTCGGAGCGGCGGTGAATTCAAGAGCGCCTTTAAGTTTGTGAAGAATTTGTTGAATGTCGGACTGATCCATTCGATCCCAGGCTGATTTTAGTCGGTTCAGATCTCCAGGTAATGTTGAGATCAGAATGGCTAGCATCTCGATAGCGAGCTCAGTCCTGCCGTTTGCTGCTTTAATGGCCGCTATGGTGTCAAATACCGGCAAGTGCCCCCCGTTTTTCAGTTGCTCATTAGATTGTTTAGCGGCTGTGTGAACGAGGCGGGTCGATGTATCATCCAAGAGCCTCTGCAAGCTGATCAGGTCGATGGGCTTGAACAGTAATTCAGTAAAAACAGGGTCGTGGAGATTGCTGGCGTCCTTTTCCGGTGCTGCAGTCATGCCAATAATGTTCAGTTCTGGCTGCTGTGACTTGATTTCCCTGGCGATGCTGGCACCGTCCTCGTCGGGCAGGTGCAGATCGATCAGAGCCAGTGAAAAGGGCATCTTTTCAACCAGTGCTATCGCTTCCTTTCCGGTTGAAGCTGTGAATACGGTTTGCCCATGATCCTCGAAACAGGTTTTCAGATAAGCCAGACTGGCTGGTTCATCGTCAATTGCCAGGATACAAAAGGATTTGTAGTCCCTGGTTGACCATTTCTGAAATTTGTCTGAAATGGCCTTTTGCAGATTTACAATGAGAGGTGGGTTATCTGCCACAGGGTGGGTTTGGCCGAGCATCCATACCTGTGCTGGTTCTTTGATGTAGGATTTAAAGCGTCTGAAAAAGGCTTCAGTGGACGATGTGATTAACAACAGGTCGATATTTTCAGACGAGAAATCCTGGCTGATTGAGCAACCAAAGTATTGGATTCGTTGTTTTAGAGCCAGTCTTTGTAAGGGATCTGCAGCCAGCACCATCGCTGTCCTGCCTTTACCAGGAAGCACTTTATTTTCGCTGAAACTCGTCAAGGGCAACTGCAATACAGAGCCGGCACGCCCATCCAGAGTTGTATGGGCGAAGTCTTCCGCTTTTGATATAGTTCGCAGCCTACATACATTGGCTGTGGCAGAGAAGCTAATGATTAGCCCCAATGCAGTTGATTCCCGCTGACTCTGCAGCGCAATGTCTACCAGGAAAGAAAGTAATCGAACCAGGTCAGTTTGGTGTACTTCAATCCGGCCTGGAGTGGACTGGTCTGTAATGATATTGAGGCATCCTTCATGCATAGGGTTCAGTATCTCAAGCCAGTAATCCAGCGTTTCAATTAAATGAATTGACATGACCACCGGATCGGATCGACCCGGTAAAATAGCGTCAGACAGTAATTGAATTTGTTCGCGAAATTCGAAGTGTGAATTTTGTCCACGGGAATCAGTTGCTGGTGCTGGATGCATTTCAACCTGGGTGATGATAATTTGCAGGATGGCAGCGGTTTTTTGATGTAACAGCTTTAACTCGGCTGATAGCTGATTGTTTTGCCGGGTTAAGCTATTGGTCAAAGCATCGGAACTGTTCTTGTACTGCTGGCTGTCGCTCTGCGCCATTTCCAGATTTTGTTGCAGTTCTGAAAAGGCGGATTGTATCTGGGTGACAAGCTGCGCCGGTTGGATTTCAGGCATTGCCACTGTGGCAGGGGATAAGGCTCCCGTTTTATCTTCCGTCGATACTGATACGTGGAATTTTACCAGCTTTGACAGGGGAACCAGGTAGGTTTTATGGACCGCGTGGAATAAGGCCATACATAGCAGACATTGAATAACAAGGCTCGCTATGATGGACCAAGCAGGCGCAATCTGCAGCCAGCTAAGCTGGCCAATAGACAGGATAAAAATTAAACAGATGATAATGGCAAAACGCCGAGTTGATTTTTTCATCCACAGTACCGGGGTTGTCCCGTTATATTCAATCTGTCGTTTTAGCCCTTTTAGCGACCCCAGGGCATGTTGGCCAGAGGGTCTCAATGCGTCAGGCGATTAGCCAATCACCTATGTCTATTTGGTGTTAACAAAGTATTTAGCTGGACAGTTTGTTTTGTCTACCCTGCGCTGGCAGTAATGGACTGCAACCATAACTTAGACCAGAGAGGAATTAGAATAGACCCAGTTGATACTATAAGTACAGGTATTGTTAGCCTATCATTAAAAAAATTAACCTAGTCATGAACGATGATAAGATATCCTACGATAGAAAATTGTGTTGGGGAAACGCCGTTAGTGAGACTGCAACGGCTACCCGATGCCTCCACTAATACTGTATTAGCAAAATTAGAAGGCAATAATCCGGCCGGTTCGGTCAAGGATCGACCGGCACTGAGCATGATCAGTGGCGCTGAATCAGCCGGTAAGATATCCCCAGGTGATACGCTTATCGAAGCAACCAGTGGTAATACCGGCATTGCCCTGGCTATGGCAGCTGCAATAAAAGGCTATCCAATAAAGCTGATTATGCCAGCGCATATGAGCGAAGAAAGGAAAGCTGCCATGCGTGCCTATGGTGCGGAATTGATACTGGTATCCAAACAGGATGGCATGGAAGGTGCTCGAGATCTGGCCTTGTTAATGGAGGAAAAAGGCCAGGGCATTGTTCTTGATCAGTTTTCAAATACTGATAATCCGCTGGCACACTACCAGGGTACCGGGCCAGAAATATTCAGGCAGACGCAGGGAGAGATCTCTCATTTTATCAGTTCCATGGGCACCACCGGCACGATAATGGGGGTTTCACAGTTCTTCAGTGAAGTGAAGCCTGAAGTTGAAATCATAGGATTGCAACCCATGGAAGGCGAGGCCATTCCAGGAATTCGGCGTTGGCCTGAAGCCTACTTACCCAGCATTTTTGATAGCGAGGCGGTGGATCGAGTCATTGATATAAATCAAGATGAGGCGGAAGATATCATGCGCCGCCTGGCTCGTGAGGAAGGTATCTTTGCTGGCGTGTCATCAGGTGGCGCAATTGCTGCCGCATTGCAGGTAAATAGAGAGGTTGAAAATGCCACTATTGTCGCGATTGTTTGCGACAGGGGAGATCGTTATCTGTCGACAGGTGTATATGAGGACCCAGTAGTTTAGAATCTCGTCTCCAAGATGATCGACAGGTACACGCCTGATTTTGAGATCATGAAGCTATTGGAGGGATCTCGTGCCGCGTAAGAAACTGCCTTTTCATACCAGATTAGAATCCTTAAGTATGCAGGGGTACGCTCTGGACGATCAACAGAAATGTGGGGTCTACGGCGCTTTGCAGGGTGAACAGATTCTGGCAGTGCCCCTACGAAAGAAAAAAGGAATCTGGCTGTGTCGAGCTGAACAGATACAGTCACCGAGTCCTGACCGGGTTGAACCTGGCTGCCAGTATGCAAATATTTGCGGAGGGTGTTCCTGGCAGCATCTAAGCAGGCAGGGGCAACTGAATCTAAAAGAGGCCTGGCTGAGAGAGCTATTTGCCGACATAACACCCAGGCAATGGCTGAAACCGCTTAGTGGAGAAGGCGCTGGCTATCGTAGTAAAGCAAGGCTAGGCGTTAGGTTTGTAGCCAAAAAAGAGAAAACGCTGGTGGGCTTTAGAGAAAAAGCCAACTCTTTTATAGCCGACGTATCCAGGTGCGATATCCTTGCTCCCCCGTTGGACAATTTACTCGAGCCATTGTCCGAATTAATCGATCTTTTCGCTGACCCTACAATAGTACCGCAGATAGAGGTGGCCGCTGGAGAGGATGGTGCTGCACTGGTCATCAGACATTTGGCGAAGCTATCTGAAAAGGATCTCCTTGCCCTCGCTGAATTTGCCAGCAAGTATCAGGTGCTCATTTTTCTTCAGCCGGGCGGGAGTGATTCGGTTGCCCTGTTTGCGCCTCAAGGCGCAGAAAGCCTGCTCAGTTATTCCTTGAAAGACCAGCATCTGAAATTTCTTTTTCACCCGCTGGATTTTACTCAGGTTAATCAGCCCGTTAATCAACTCATGGTCAATCAGGCGCTTGATCTACTCGACCTTCATGGCAGGGACAGGGTATTAGATGGTTTTTGCGGGATAGGTAATTTCAGCTTGCCCATCGCGCAGAGGGTTGCTTTTGTAACCGGTCTGGAAGGGTCCGAATCTGCGGTGAGCAGAGCTCAACACAATGCCAGCTTAAATGATGTGAATAACATTGAATTCAAGTATTGTGATTTGTATGGTACACAGCTGCCACAGATAGGAGATGGCAGCTATAATAAAGCGCTTTTGGATCCGCCAAGATCAGGGGCTGAAGATTTTTGTAAAGTACTTGCGGCGAGCGAGGTAGAAAGAGTAGTGTACG
>JAPKEK010000154.1 GCA_028822125.1 Pseudomonadales bacterium
TTTTCAGTTTAAACCCCAGTACCGTGCAAAGACAGGCGAGTCAGGCCGTGGCCGCGATCAAACGGGTGCTAAAGGTGAGGATCTTCATGTCAAGGTTCCCCTTGGTAGCAGCATTTATGATGATGAAACCGATGAGTATCTAGGGGATGTTTCTGACGCTGGCCAGGTGATGCAGGTAGCCCAGGGTGGCAAGCGAGGCCTGGGCAATGTGCGCTTTAAAAGCAGCACCAATAGAGCGCCCAGGAAAACAACGCCGGGCGAGCCGGGCGAGTGTTTTACTCTGAGATTGGAGCTTAAACTGATCGCTGATGTGGGCCTGTTGGGCCTGCCGAATGCCGGTAAGTCGACCCTGATCAGCTCAGTGTCGGACGCGCGGCCAAAAATAGCTGATTACCCGTTTACAACGCTGATCCCCAATCTGGGTGTTGTACGCATTGATAATGAGCGCAGTTTTGTTATTGCTGATGTGCCTGGTTTGATAGAAGGGGCGGCCCAGGGCGCGGGCCTGGGCGTGCAGTTTCTTAAACATCTGTCCAGAACCCGCGTATTGCTGCATCTCGTTGATGTCCTGCCCATAGATGGTAGTAACCCCCTGGATAATTTCAGGGTTATTGAAGAAGAACTGGTGCGGTACAGTCCAGCCATAGCAAGTAAGGCGAGATGGCTGGTGCTGACTAAAGCCGACCTGATAGGGGCGGCTCAGCTGGCGACGATCCAACAACAGTTGTCTGCTGTGATGGCGGCAGGGGCACCCCAGTTTGTAATCTCGTCAGTGACGGGTTCTGGCCTGAAACCGCTGATGAATTCGGTTTCTGAGTACTTTTCTGCCTTAACCGAGCAGGCGCAGGAAGAAGCAAGAGCGCTCGACCAGGTTGCCGGTAAAGAAATACACAGTCGTTCCCTGCAGTTAAGGCAAACCCGGAAATCGAGAAGACGGGATGGCATCAGCCCACACGACAAGGATGGTGATGCCGTGACGGTTCACTACGAAACATGAAAAGGTCACCGGCTGTAGCGGGTGATGTGTGGGTCGTTAAGGTGGGTAGTGCGCTGCTGACGCATGATGGCCAGGGTCTTAACGAACAGCTCGTTCGGGATCTGGTTAATGATATTGCGGTATTGAGATCTCAGGGCAAGAAGATTGTGCTGGTTTCTTCAGGAGCAGTTGCCCAGGGCATGCATCTGCTTGGCCTGAAAACCCGGCCGCGGGTGATTCACTCCCTGCAGGCGGCGGCGGCAGTAGGGCAGATGGGCTTGATTCAGTCCTATCAGTCTAGTTTTACGGCGCATGGCCTGCGAACCGCGCAGATCCTGTTAACCCATGATGACCTGCGCTCAAGAAAACGCTATTTGAATGCACGCATTACGCTCACCACTTTAATGGAATTAGGCGTCATTCCTATCGTCAACGAAAATGATACGGTGGCCACAGATGAAATTCGTTTCGGTGACAATGACACGCTGGCAGCGCTGGTCACCAATCTCATAGAGGCCAGTGCGCTTATCATTCTGACCGATCAACAAGGCCTGTTTGAAAGTAATCCCCGAGTTAACCCAGGGGCTAAAATGGTGGTCGAAGCCCTTGCCAGTGATAAGGGGTTAGACCAGATGGCCGGAGAAGGTGGCGAACTTGGGCGCGGTGGTATGACCACCAAGTTGCAGGCGTCAAGAATCGCCGCCAGAAGCGGGGCGCATACATTTGTCTGTTCTGGCAGAGAAACAAAGGTATTGCAGGGTATTGCCAGCGGGACTTTTAAGGGCACATTTTTGAAAGCGGATAAGCCCGCTTTGGCTGCCCGGAAACAGTGGCTGGCAACGCTCCCGCTGGAAGGGACTTTAGTTTTAGATGATGGCGCCGTCGCCGTCCTGGAGAAGAAGGGCCGCAGCTTGCTGGCAGTGGGCGTGATTTCGGTCAAGGGGGATTTTACCCGGGGAGAACTGGTTTCCTGCGTTGATCCAAGCGGCAGGGAAATAGTAAGAGGGCTGACCAATTACAGCAGCGCTGAACTTGCCCGCATAGCAGGCGAGGCAAGTCAGGATATTGAAGCAATACTGGGCTATTTTGTGGATGAGGAAGTCATCCACCGGGATAACCTCTTTGTCGTTTAAGCCTGGAGAGCCTTGACCCTGGTATTGAGCCTGGATTTATGCCGTGATGCTTTATTTTTGTGGATAATGCCGTGGGTTACTGCGCGGTCAAGGATAGGCACGGCTGCCTGGTAAGCCGAACTGGCAGCGTCATAGTCGCCTGATTCGATAGCGGCGATGGCCTTTTTAATAGCAGTTCGCATGGAGGAGCGCTGGCTGGCATTATGCTTTCTGCGTTTTTCTGATTGCTTGGCGCGTTTTTTTGATTGTGCTGTATTGGCCACGTTATGTTTCCTGAGTTGGACTGGAATTTCGAGCGCGGTACTATGCCTATTTGCTCGGTTTTTGTCAATCGGTGTTTTAATGAGGTGTGAATTTTACAAAGAGAAAATTGATGGATAGACGAGGCTCGAGAAATGTCAGATTCCGGAAATGATCCTGTAGCGCATCCAGCGTCTGATCCTCTGTTGAAGTCGGGTATGGTGGTCTCGGCTATGACCATGCTGTCCAGAGTGGCGGGTTTGACCCGGGATATTGTCATTGCTTACTTTTTTGGTTCAAGCGCGGCGGCTGATAGTTTTTTCCTGGCGTTTCGAATTCCGAATTTTTTCCGTCGACTTTTTGCTGAAGGTGCATTCTCCCAGGCTTTCATACCCGTTCTATCCGAATACAAAGCCAAACAGGATAGGTCTGCGCTGCAAAGCCTCCTGGATCACACCGCCGGAACGCTGGGCGTCGCGTTATTAATATTCACCGGGTTAGGAATGCTTTGTGCGGCGGGGATTATTACCGTCTTCGCCGCAGGTTATGTTTACCAGGAGGAAACCGAGAAAATTTACTTAGCGACCCAGATGCTGAGGATTACCCTACCTTACCTGCTCTTGATTTCGCTAACGGCATTTGCAGGTGCGATTTTAAATACCTTCGGCCGATTTGCAGTGCCAGCCTTTACACCCGTGCTGCTCAATGTATCGTTGATTGCCAGTGCGATATGGTTGCGTCCTTACTTTGATTTTCCCATTCTGGCGCTGGCCTGGGGTGTGCTCATTGCAGGACTCGTACAATTCGTATTCCAGCTGCCGTTTCTTGCTAGGCTGGGTCTGCTGCCCCGGCCCAGGATTGATCTGAAGCACACTGGCGTCAGGCGAATCCTCCGTTTGATGGTGCCCGCCTTGTTTGGCGTCTCTGTTGGCCAGATTAATCTGCTGCTGGACACGGTGCTTGCAACTTTCCTGATAACCGGCAGTCTTTCCTGGCTATATTATTCTGATCGTCTGCTGGAATTACCGCTTGCCCTGTTTGGTATCACTATCGCGACTGTCATCCTGCCGGCACTGTCCAGGAAATATGTGGAAGAATCAACCGAGGCCTTTTCAGAAACACTTGACTGGGCTGTCAAGATGGTACTCTTACTGGGTATACCGGCTAGCTTTGCATTGATTTATCTATCGGATATTCTGATAGCGACCTTGTTTTTTAATGGTGCAATGACCGTCGTGGATATTGAAATGGCGAGCCTTAGCCTGAAAGCTTATGGAGCAGGGTTGGCGGGTCACATGTTGGTGAAGGTGCTTGCACCCGGCTATTTTGCCAGGCAGGACACCAAAACACCGGTGAAGATTGGCTTGATTGCTTTGTTTTTCAACATGCTGATGAATCTGATGCTGATCGCCTTCCTGGGTCATGTTGGACTTGCCCTGGCAACCTCGGCATCGGCTTTTTTGAATGCTTTTTTGCTTTGGCGAGGATTGCGGCTGAAGGGTATCTACCATGCAGCACAAGGTTGGGTATACTTTGCAGGCAGGTTGTTGCTGTCGATTGCTGCCATGGCACTGTTTCTGATCTGGTTCACGCCGGATCTGACCCTCTGGCTGACCTTGAGCAACGTCGACAGGGTGAGACAATTGCTGGTGATCTGCTTGCTGGGGGCACTGGTTTATTTTCTCAGTATGGTCGCGATGGGAATGCGGCCCAGGGATTTTCGTCGGAAGCGAATATGAGAATTATAAGAGGAATTAGTAATCTGAGAGGCGATGACCACAACTGTGTGGTCACTATCGGGAATTTCGATGGTGTGCATTTGGGTCATCAGGCGATGCTGGCTGAAGTGAAGAAAGCGTCAGTGGCACTTGATTGTCCCTCGTTGCTGATCTGTTTTGAACCGCAGCCTAAAGAGTTTTTTGATGAATATAAGGCACCTGCCCGATTGACCCGATTCCGGGAGAAGGTCAGTCTGCTCAAGCAGTGTGGAATTGATCGGTTACTGTGCCTGAAATTCAACGAAGAGACTCGCGGTGTAAGTGCGGCTGAGTTTGTGTCGCTGCTGGTGGATGACCTGTCCGCAAAAGCGCTTTATGTGGGCGATGATTTTCGTTTTGGTTCCGACCGAACCGGTGATTTTTCCATGCTGCAGCAGGCGGGTGAGCAATTTGGATTTCAGGTCAGCAACTTTTATACATTCACTTTTGAACGAGAACGCGTGAGTAGCACCAGGATCAGGGTTTGCCTTGCAGCCGGCCACTTCAGCGAAGCTGAAACGATGCTCGGGCATCCCTATAGTATCGCTGGCAGGGTCGCCCGCGGACGTCAGTTGGGTCGAACCATTGGTGTCCCCACTGCAAATATTCAGTTGCATCGCTATAAGGCGCCGCTTAGTGGGGTTTATGCGGTCGAGATTACCGGGTTAGCTAGTGATCGGTATGGCGTGGCCAATGTGGGTGTCAGGCCTACCATCGATGGAGACACCATAAGGCCCATTCTTGAAGTTCATATTTTCGATTTTGATGCGGATATTTATGGTCATTATATTGAGATTATATTCCGGAAAAAGATTCGTGAAGAAAAAAAATACGATGGCCTTGAAGCTTTAAAGGAAGCGATCAGTAAGGACATGAAGGAAGCAAGGCAATTTTTCTTGCTCGATGCCTGATGCATTATCTGCTGAGTTTTGTCATTGTGGTGGTTGACCAGATCAGCAAGCAGTATATGGAAAGGCTGCTTGATCTGTGTGAACCAGGACACTGTCAATCGATCTTTCTGCTACCGGTATTCGAGCTTGCGCTGGTGCATAATGAAGGGGCCGCTTTCAGCTTTCTCAGTGACGCCGGTGGTTGGCAGCGCTGGTTTCTGGCGCTGGTTTCTCTCATTGCAAGTGGTTTCATAGGTTACTGGATATTTCAGGTCAGGCGAAAAGAAGTCTGGTTAGGGTGGTCCCTCGCCTTGATACTGGGCGGTGCAGTCGGAAACCTGGTCGATAGAGTGGGTTGGGGATATGTGATTGATTTTGTAATTGTTCACTACCAGCACTATTATTTCCCGGCATTTAATGTTGCCGATGCAGCTATTTCTGTGGGCGCTGCGATGTTGTTACTGGATTTTTTCGTGAATATGAAAGGCAGAGCTGATGACTCGTGATACGCCGATCGGCCCAGGAACTGAAATAAGGTTGAAGTTTGTGCTGATGATGGCCTCCGGTGAACTGATCGATTCTACTGGCGATAATCCTGCGACGCTGCGGGTAGGCGATGGAAATCTGCTTCCGGGGTTTGAGCAGGCTCTGTTTGGATTAAAATCAGGGTCTAAACGACGGCTGGAAATTCCCTTTCAGAAGGGCTTCGGCCCCATTAACTCAGGCAATCGGCAAACGCTGAAGAAAACGGCTTTTAGCCGTGAATTGCTCCTGGAAGAAGGTCTGGTCGTTTCTTTTTCTGACGGGTCTAAATCTGAACTGCCGGGGGTTATCAGTCGTGTACTGGAGGACGTTGTGGAGGTTGATTTCAATCATCCTCTGGCCGGCAAGGACCTGTTGTTTGAAGTTGAAATACTCGAGGTAACGCAGATTTCAAATGACATCGTGAGAGTTTGATGGAAACCCTGAAATTTAGTATCCGACTGGCTAATCCTCGCGGTTTTTGTGCGGGTGTGGATCGTGCCATAGAAATAGTGAACCGAGCTCTGCAGAAATTTGGTG
>JAPKEK010000155.1 GCA_028822125.1 Pseudomonadales bacterium
CCTTGCGCAAGTAGACTATGCACTTGATGTTGAGCCAGATATGCCTATGCCGCTGGAAGGCGTCGAATAGTCAGCCCGAAATCTCAGCGATGTCTTGTTTTAGCTAAGGATTTAGGCTTACACCTAAGCAGCATTTAGTTTGCAAAATCAGCAGATGAACCGGGCCCATCTGAATGATTTAATCTACCCGGCAAGAACCTTTGCGCAAACCATCGCCGTTATTATCGTGGCTAACTCGGTGACGCTTTCGGCGGCCCTGCAAGGTTTACTTGTCGGTCTTTTGCTGTATCCGCACATTTGTTATCTGATGGGGCTGTATTGGCTCAAGGAAATTAACTGGATACGCTGGTTGCTGGTAATTGATGGTATTTGGGTCAGCGCTCTGGTTGCTTTTACGCCTCTTTTATTTATTCCGGTCCTGGCGTTGCTTGGCGCCATGTTGATGACCGCCCTGATGACCCTGAAACCAGGTTCAGTCCTTGCCCGAGTAATTTATTTGAGCCTGATGACCGCATTGCTGATAGCAATTCCGAGGATTCTGCACAGTGCTGCAGCGCTGTCTAGAGCAGATTTCTTCGCGCTGCTGCTGTTGCTGGGGTATGGTGGTTACCTGGTTGGGTTAGGTTTTTCTGAAACCCGTCTGCTAGGCATTCGACAAAAAGTGTCCTCAAGGTTACATGCTCGAAAAGCAAGTTCTAACCAGTTGATGCAGCCGTATCTGCCGTCCCAGTTGGTGACCCAGTTGAAGTCTGTAGAGCAACACAGCGTTGCAAGCATGCAACGACTTTATGTGACGATATTTTTCTCGGACATCAGTGGATTTACCCGATTATCCGAACTGACAGATGAGTCCGAGTTGATCGAATTACTGATTGAATATTTCAATGTAATGTCGCGGATCACGCTGCATCATGGCGGTACGCTGGATAAGTTTACCGGAGATGGTTTGATGGTTATCTTTGGAGCTCCGCAGGAAATTCCACCACAACAAGGCATTGACAGTTGCGTTAAGATGGCCCTCGAGATGCGCAGCAAATGGTTTGAGTTACGTCGCAGTTGGGTTGATCGTGGCATTGTGATACCAATCGGTCTACGCATGGGTATTCATTCGGGTTTCTGTGTTCTGGGTAGTTTCGGTTGCATGGATCGGTTGCAATACACGGCATTTGGCTCGGTTGTTAATTTGGCAAGTCGGTTGGAGGGTCTGGCGGAAGATGATGAGATTTTGGTGTCCAGCAGTAGCTGGACCATGCTGGGTGGTAAATATGCAGGTGTGGCCAGAGAAGCCGCGACTGTTCCTGGTCTATCCCGGCCTGTGCATGCTGTTCGTGTACAGGGCTAATCCTGAATTTACGTGCAGCAATCAATTGGCGCGGGCCATTGTCTATGGGTACGGGTATAATGCCGAAAAATCCGTGGGATCCCAATGAGCCAGCTATTGCATAATTCAGCTTTCATGAAGGCATGTCGGGGTGAAAAAGTGCCTTATACGCCTATCTGGCTCAATCGGCAGGCTGGCAGGTATATGCCGGAATACCATCAGTTAAAGGCAGGCACATCAAGTCTGGATTTTTTCAAGACGCCTCATCTCGCTGCGCAGGTCACCTGCGATGCCCAACGGATCCTCGGCGTTGATGCAGCGATTTTATTTGCTGATTTGCTGCCGATACTGGAGCCCATGGGTTTGAGCCTGGACTATCTGCCGGGTGTGGGCCCACAAATTGCCAACCCGGTACGGAGCCACAAGGATATCGATGATATTCTGATCAGGCCGTCAGAGTTAACCATGCCTTACATAGCTGAAGCGATTCGGCTGATTCGTTCCGAGTTACCGGCTGATATACCGCTGATCGGATTTGGCGGTGCGCCTTTTACTCTTGCGTCCTATGCCATAGAAGGCCAGGGCTCTCGAAACTATGTGCATGTCAAGCAATTGATGTACGGTGATAGTGGCGCCTGGCATCGACTTATGGAAAAGATAACCGATGCAGCTATTGATTATCTGAATTATCAGATTCGTTCTGGAGTCCAGGCAATCCAGCTGTTTGATAGCTGGGTTGGATGTCTGGGCGTGACCGATTATCTAGGCTACGTTCAGCCCCATAGTAAGAGATTGATCGACGCCATATCAGGGCAGGTACCAATTATCCATTTTGGTACAGGCAACCCAGCCCTGGCAGGTGAAATGGCCAGAGCGGGCGGTGATGTGCTGGCCCTGGACTGGCGTTGCGATCTCATGGAAACCTGGGATGCAACTGACGTCCTGGCGGTTCAGGGTAATATGGATCCGATTGTTTTATGTAGTACGCTGCAAGCTGTACGCAGTCAGGCCAAATCGTTATTGGATTGCGTCGCTGGAAGGCCTGGGCATATATTCAACCTGGGTCATGGCATCATTCCGGAAACACCGGTTGACCATGTTAAAGGGCTGGTTGATTTTGTCCATGAATACTCGGCAAGGACAGTGTCATAGCACTTTGGTTAGCAGTTTAGAATTCCGTTGGTAGTTGTAATAGGCCCGTTTATTTTCAGGCAGCGAGTCCAGTGATTCAGCAGAGAACCCCCTCTCTATGAACCAGTGGTCAGTTTGAGTGGTAAGCACGAACATCTTTTTAATGGCTTTCATACGAATCTGATTGGTTACTGCTTCCAGCAGCAGATCACCGAGTTCTCTGTCGCGGTAGTCAGCATGAGTCGCCAGACAGGCCAGTTCTGCCATATCCTGATACGGGTAGATTGCTGCACAGCTGACCACAACTCCACTCTGTTCAATAACGGTAAAATGGTTGACTTCTGATTCCAGTAGCTCCCGGGAACGTTTCACCAGATAGCCTGCTTGTTCAAGGGGTTCAATCAGCGCAATGATCCCTGGTATATCGCTAGCCGTGGCCTGGCGTACTCGAATCGAACTGTGTCGAACGACCTGGGTGCCGGAACCCTCTCTGGTAAAAAGCTCCTGCAGAAGAGCACCGTCTTTTTTAAAACCAATGAGATGACATCTTTCTACCCCCTGTTCTATAGCGCGTCGGGCAACATGCAGGATAGGCTGCTCGATGGCATTCAGATCGGCTGTGAGCTCATTACTCATGATTTCGCTGATGAGCTTTCCCTGATCGTCCATCAGGCCGTCTTTGGCAACGAAAAATATGAGCTTATCTGCCTTGAGTACTGCCGCGACTTCGGCCGCAAGATCCCTGGGGTCAAGGATAAACGTCTCTCCAGTGAGTGAATACCCAATCGGTGAGATCAGAACGATGGCAGGATTATCAAGTTGCTGGGTAAGCGCCGTTCGATTGATTTTTCGGACCCGGCCACTGTGATGATGATCGATGCCATTGATGATGCCTTTAGGGCGTGCCCGAATGAAGTTGCCCGTTGTCACGATCAGGTCAGAACGGTACATAGAAGAGTTAGGCGTGCCCGCACTGAGTTGTGCCAGCAGGCGCCCCTGGGTCCCTGAAATCAGATTAATACAGGAATCGAGAATTTCCGGGACAATGATGGCATCCAGGAACTTCGACCAGGCATTATCTTCTATGGATGCTGTCGATTGTTGTAGTAATCCGGCCCAGCCATGGACGATTACCAGCTTAATACCCAGGGAGTTCAGTAAAGCGATATCGCGTATGATATTCGTGAGATTTTCTGACTGCAGTGCCTGGCTTCCCAGGTACAGTAAGAAGGTTTTCTGCCTGTGCGAATTGATAAAAGGGGATGCATCCCTGAACCATTTTATGTGATCAAAACCGTTGTCCATGCTGTTTTCTATCTGGCCAAAATAAGCGAGCCGCTCATTATACCCCCAGCGCAGGAAAATTGATCCAGAAGAGCAGCAGCAATTAATCCGTTTGTTTCAGGAGCGACTGAAATGCAGACGAAGTGGTATTTCTGGAAGACTTATTTGTGTGTCCAGGCGAAGCATCATTACCTAAAAACGTGTAAGCTTAATGATCCACTGCGTCGGCGGGTACTGTTTCTTTGGACGATTATCTTCACTCTGAAAATAAGCCAGACATTACTTTAAACTATCTTTCGTTAGTCAGCGATTTGTTGAATGAGGGTCGCCTGACGGCGCAGGATGCCGATGCGCTTTCCGTTAAATCAAGACGCGCGGACCAAGTGGGTTGGCATCCCCTGGAGCTGATTGGCGAAGAAGAAGTGGCCGATGCTTCAATGCCGGGTAAGAAACTGAGCATCGATACCCTGGTCAGATGGCTCAGTGAAAAATCGGGTCAGGCCTATAAACGAATTGATCCCTTAAAAATTGATGCACAGGTCGTCACCAAGGTGATGTCCAGTGAGTTTGCCCGTCGTCACGGCATACTGGCAGTTAGCGTAAACGATACGAAAGTTGAAATTGTCAGTGCCGAACCTTATGTGTCAAGTTGGGAAGCGACCATAGGTCAGTCTCAACCCGGAAAGAGTATCGTTCGATTTGTTGCAAATCCCGCTGATATTCGTCGCTATAGTGCAGAATTCTATACTATTGCAAGGTCTGTGAGTCAGGCCGCAGCGCAGGGATTATCGACAACAACCTTGGGTAATCTCGAGCAGATGCTGGAATTGGGTGAACTCGATGGTATGGAGGCTAATGATGGTCATATCGTTAATATTGTAGATTGGTTATTGCAATATGCATTTACCCAGAGAGCCAGTGATATCCATGTCGAGCCTCGCCGCGATAAAGGCAAGATCCGTTTCAGAATTGATGGCGTCCTGCATACCGTTTATGAATTGCCAGCTCAGATAGTCGCCGCCGTTGTTAGTAGAGTAAAAAGCCTGGGAAGGATGGATGTAGCGGAAAAAAGAAGGCCCCAGGATGGCCGTTTAAAGACTCGAACGCCGGAAGGCAATGAAGTTGAATTGAGATTATCAAGTTTGCCCACCGCCAACGGCGAGAAAATGGTGATGCGGGTTTTTGATCCGGAAATCCTGCTCAAGAGCTTTTCCGAACTTGGCCTGGCGAATGAAGATTATCGACAGTGGGAAGGGCTTGTTGAAAACTCCAATGGTATTGTGCTGGTTACCGGGCCTACTGGATCAGGGAAAACCACGACGCTTTACAGTAGTTTGAAAAAACTGGCCACCTCGGAGGTCAATGTTTGCACCATCGAGGACCCTATTGAGATGGTAGAGTCCGCTTTCAATCAGATGCAGGTCCAGCAAAATATCGGTTTGACGTTTTCCGAGGGCGTTAGAGCGTTGTTAAGACAGGATCCCGATATCATTATGGTAGGTGAAATACGTGATCTGGAAACAGCTGAAATGGCCATTCAGGCAGCTTTGACGGGCCACCTTGTTATCTCAACCCTGCATACCAATGATGCCCCGTCCGCGATTACCCGATTGCTGGAGTTAGGGATTGCGCCTTATCTTATAAAAGCAACCCTGTTAGGCGTGATGGCACAGCGCCTGGTTCGGACGCTGTGTCCTCATTGCAGTAGAAGCGAAATTGTCGATGAAGATGCCTGGAAATTGCTGGTTTCACCTTTCAAAGCCAAGGCCCCAAAGAAAGTGCAGGTACCAGTGGGTTGCCTGGAATGCAGAGATACCGGCTACCTGGGTCGGGAGGGCATTTACGAATTGCTGAAGATGACAGATGAAGTCAAGCATCTGGTGGGTGGAGAGGTTGATATTGGGAAATTGCGCCTGACTGCGATGAAACAAGGCATGCGAACACTGCGATTAAGTGGCGCACAGAAAGTAGCTGCGGGTGAGACAACAATCAATGAGGTCCTCCGGGTTGCGCCGATGACCAGCGTAGCGTGATTGTATTTTTTCATCTTTTTTGTGTTTCAAGCCGCCTGGCAGGTTGGCTTAGATATCTTTGTAGGGATTTGGGTCACCTTCAGGTCTGGTTTTGAATCTTCTATGCAGCCACAGATATTGTTCAGGTGCTTTCCTAACGGCGTCTTCAATGAGCACATTCAATGCCGTTGCATCAGTGTAGCTGTCTCCACTGGGATAACCTTCAGGGCCTCGGGTCAGGAAAAGCTCATAGGATTGATCATTGTTGATTCGGAAATGAGACATGAAGATAATTCTGGCACCC
>JAPKEK010000156.1 GCA_028822125.1 Pseudomonadales bacterium
GTTGTCATCACATTAACTGCTAACTGCTAACTGCTAACTGCTAACTGATACTGTAACGCCTGGCTGGCTTAAACGCCTTGGTCGTCTCTCCATGAACCCCTTTAGTCCTTCTCTGACATTTTCGGCTTGGAAGATCGGGGCAGGAATCAGTGGTGCTATCTGGCCTGGATCGGCTCCTGAATAAAAGGCGCTGCCTCAGTCAGTAGGAATCACCACCGGCACCCGCATCATCCTATTTTGTTTTTGGCCAGGTATGATGGCCACGACCAGGCATTAACTGATTTTGGCTGGAAGTTTTATCATTAATCTTTTTAATCATTGTTTTAAGGATACAGGCCCAGTATAAAAAATGCAGACAATTTCCCAGCTGCTGGCGGTACCCCGTGTATCTTCTACCTGATGAAGGTATGGCTGAAAGGTGGTTGTCAGCGGCTTTTGCTGCTTTTCGGTATTGAAGCAAATTCACCGGGTCTGTTCTCAGCATTTGCCAGCATGGCTTCCTGAATTTCTTCCACTCTTAAATGCGATGCATTCCATATGGCAATATAGTCCAGTCCATCGGCGGTTGAGTGATCTCTTGCATAGTTGATCATTTTCTTACAACCATAGACTGCCAGGGGGGCTTTTGAAGCGATTTCTGCTGCGATTTTCATAACCGCTTTTAACATGGCATCCTGATCGGTATAGACCTCGTTAATCAGGCCCATTTGTTTTGCCTCGGCTGCTGCCACGCGTCGCCCGGTATAGGCCATTTCCTTAACATAGCCTTCTGGTATGAGTTTCACCAGGCGAGGGAAAGTGCCTACATCAGCAGTCATGCCGATATTAGTTTCGAAGATGGTCAGGAATGCATCAGCTGTGGCATAACGTATGTCACAGGATGTCACCAGATCCACGCCACCGCCGATACAGCCGCCCTGTATGGCCGCCAGTACAGGCATCCTGGCTTGTTCGATACAGTTAAATGATTCCTGCATGCGTAGGAGGTTATTATAAGATGCTGAACCTGCCTGTATACGCCTGGTTTTCTCATCAGCACCTGAAGCAGTACTGGCAACACCCGCAAATGACGAAACATCGAGGCCAGATGAAAAATGCGGGCCGGTGGATGAAATAACAATAACTCTTGCTCGGGCTTCCTGGTCAATATCCCTGATAATTTCTGGCAGTTCCTTCCAGAATTGCGGGTTCATGCTGTTCCGCTTTTCCGGTCTATTGAGTTGTACCCGTGCAATATTATCTTTGATGGTTACTTCAAAACATTCGTACATCTTTCTTCCTTGCTTGGATTGTTAGAATAGAAACACGACCTGCGCACATTAGTAGAGCTGAAACTCCAGCGCTGTAAACAGGGTAACGCCAGGCGAATTATAACCAAAAACTTCCTCGTATTGCTCATCGAGCAGGTTGCTGATCTGCAGCTTCAATCGCAGTCTGGGCGATAGCGTGCGACTCACATTTGCGCTCAAAAGCGAGAATTTATCCAGGACTACCCTTTGCTGATAAGGCGGGTAAGGCGGATAAAAGTCATCCTGCTGAGTTCCTGTCATGGTATAACTCAGGCTTGTTTGCGTACGTTCGCCGCTATAGCGGAGATTCACCGAACCGCTATGCTTGGGTCGCCTGACTTCCATAGTACCGGTTAACGCCTGGGAATCCAGGTAAGTATAACTGGTGCTTAACGCCAGGGATTCTGTCGGGGTCCAGAGCAGACTGAGTTCAACACCTTCTCGACTGGATCTGCCTTGTTCATTGATAGCCGAGAAGCTGTAGGTTGCAGGTATATAGGAAAACCCGTTGATTTCATTTTCCAGTTGGTTGGAGAATAGATGTCCTTCGAGCGTCAGGCTGGCATCTTGAAAATGCTGGCGCAGTCCTATTTCATAGGAAAGGGCATGCTCTGGCTTAAGGTCTGGATTACCGATGAAGGAGTCAAAGTATCCAAAACGCTCGGTAAAAGAAGGATTTTTGACCGCGAGGCCTGCTGCAAGGGAGATTTTAGTATCGCCTTCATTGAAAAACCCCGCCAGGGTAAATCGCCAGCTCAGGCTTGACTGAAAATCTGAGTTATTCTCTGATCTAGCACTGATGGAGAGTCCGAATCGATTGCTGCTGTATAAGTATTCACTGGCGATCGCGCGGTTTAGTGTCGACAGGCTCTTGTTTGGATTTCCAAAGAAGCTGATGGGTCCTCGTTGCTCGAAGGTTTCTTTTTCCGTCTCAATGATACCTGTAATACTGTGACTTCTGATACGAAAGGACAGTTGATAATCTAAATGCTGACGCTGGCCGCGGGACAGGGTGTCGGCATCCGGGCGGGTGTAATTTGCATTGTCGCTGTCATTTAAGCCCAACCTTAAATGTTGAATCAGGTTATTGTTTGTATGGCTTAGCGTTACTCCAGCATAGTTCTGGATGCTTTCTGAACGGAATTCCGCATCGATTGGTAGTCCGGTGGTCGCGTAGTCAATATCATCATATTCAGTTTCGCTACGAGTGCTACGTAAACTCGCCTTAACATGATAGTTATTGGCGAATTGGCTCTGGAGCCTGGCGGACAAAGTGGTATTGCGATAACCATCATCTTCAGGGCCGCTCCGGGAAGCATTTTCACCCTGGTTGCGAACGGATTCCAAACCCAGAGCAAAGGTTGTTTGACCCCTATTCAGATTACTCGCTACGCTGAACTGTTGCAGACCCTGGGAGCCGGCACCCAGTTGCAGCAGCGAACTGGGTTCGGCTTTCCCTTGTTTGGTGATGATGTGAATGACACCGGCGAGACTGTCGCTTCCCCAGATCGCGCTTTGCGGGCCGCGTACGATTTCTATTCGTTCGATCTGATTGGGCATTAGGTGGGCAAAATTAAATTCACTGCCCTGGCTGACATCGTTGGCTTCTATACCATCGATCATCACCAGGATCTGATTGGCTTCAGCACCTCTTATTCGGATTTGAATCAGGCTGCCAGCAGGGCCGACCTGGCTGACGCTCAATCCGGGTACGCGCCTGAATAGCTCGGATACCGTCAAAGGGTTAAGTTGCTGAATATCTTCTTTGCTGATAATACTGACCGCGCTACCTGTTCTCTCGGAAATGACAGGTAGTCGAGAAGCGGTAACTGTGATTTGTTCTAACTCGCTGGAAGGTGTTACCGGGCCGATCTCGGCGTTAACCAGATGCGAGCAGAGCAGGCTGCACAACAGGATAAGTAACTGACTTGATGGGGAAAATAGGCGCTGCATAGTTGACTCCCGCTCCCGCCGAGCGATTGAAATGATGTTCACGGCAGGCGTTTTTGGGGGGTCTAATACTGCCCGCCGCTGTGAATTGACTAAGTAAGCGAAGGCCGGTCTCCGGGCTTGCGAGTTGAGCGTGATTAGAATGCTCTGGTCTCATCGCCTTCCCATGAAAATTCACAGTGGCTAGTGATGAGGCTCCTCGCCTACCGTTGCGGGGGCAGCGCCGGCTTCAGAAACAGAATTTCTACACCGGCTTCCCGTTTAATACTGTTGTCCCTCAATAGAAGAATTCAGTACACCTTAACGAATTAGACCGGGCAAGGTTAATCGCCAAATGTCATTGGGTCAACTGAAAACTGATGAACCACTGGCTATCAGGTAGGACCTAGCCGGGATGCTAATGTGCGCCCCGTTCCGTGAAGTTAAAAAACCGAGTCTTGGCGCCTTAAGCTAATGCAGGTAAGTACCGTTGGACTCTGCACCGGCGCAGCGGATGAACCTGGAGAAAGGCAACATGGTCAGTCGAGCCGGGACTCTGATCCAGGTAGAATAGCCTTTGCCTGTTCTGATAGTGGCTATCTATCATGTTACTGCAGGCCATTGATCTTGTCAGGACAGCGAGCGGGTGAGCGGGTGGGTAATTCTAGACTAAAGATCACTTGTGGTATCCTCAGGGCGTTATCCTACCGGCCTGTGAGTGATTGGCTTATCCGGGCTGAGTAGCGCGGTCGAGGGCAGGGTCGCTACCTGACGATAACAGCGGGTTAAATGTCAATCAGCCGTGTACAGCAGGGAATTATTTTTTTTGATGAGTCAGTGCTTCCAGATCATGAATGTGTCGCTATTGGTTGCCAGAGGATAATGTCCAAGGAGAGCGGCGATGCCAGAATCCCTTAGCAGGCTTTTTACGCCACAGACGATAAAAGCAGATGCCATTGCAGGCGTAACAGTTCTGTTTATCACACTTCCCCAGGTGATCGCCTATGCATTTCTCGCAGGTATGCCGGCCCAGGCTGGCCTTTATGCTGCGCTTGTTGCTTTATGCCTTTATGCCTTCACGGGTACCAGTAAGGTCCTGGCAGTAGGCCCAACGGCAATCGTGGCAATGATGACACTTCAGATCACGTCGCCTTTTGCGGAGATCGGAAGCACACAATATATTGCATCGTGCACCACACTGGCCCTTTTGACAGGCGGGGTCCTGTGTTTTTTACGGGCTATCCGGTTTGGTTATATTATCAGCCTGCTGAGCCACGCAGTGGTTGCAGGTTTTATCACGGCAGCAGCTGTGCTGATTATCGGCAACCAGTTTCCTACAGCGCTGGGTCTGCAGGGACTCAAGGAGATGAACCTGACCGCCCAGATGATTTATCTTGCTCAGCAATTAACGGATATTAATACTGTCGCCCTGGCAATTTCTCTGGGGTCACTTGTTTTCCTTGTGCTCTGTAAGTTCTTTTTATCCAGGTGGTTGGTTCAGGCGGGTATTAAGCCAGCTAATGCAGAGATTGTTACTAAGTCCGCCCCGATGCTAGTCGTGCTTCTGACAATTTTTCTCTCGCTGAGCTTTCAATTTAAAGACCAATTTGGAGTAGAGGTTGTTGGCGCCATCCCCAGTGGTATGCCTGAACTGTCACTGTTAGTACCCAGCCTGGATGAAGCGATTCAATTGTTACCAGGCGCTTTTTTAATTGCCTTAATCATCTTTCTAGAAAGTACCAGTATCGGCTCGGTTATGGCCAGCAAACAAAGGCAGAGAATCGAACCCAATCAGGAATTGCTGGCTCTGGGTATAGCAAACCTGGGTGTGGCAGCGGTTTCTGGATTTCCAGTGGCAGGTAGTTTTGCGAGAACAGCAGTGAATTTTGCAAGTGGCGCAGTATCGCAGCTGGCGTGTGTGATAACTGCATTTTTTCTTGGGGTTACCCTGCTCTGGTTTTCCGACTGGTTTTTTGCGCTGCCAACGGCCGTGTTAAGCGCCATTGTGATCATCTCTGCAGCGCAGTTGATTGATATTGCCAGGATCAGAGAATTAGTTCGTTATTCATTCTCGGATGCGATTACTTTTGCAGGAACATTTGTAATGGTAATAGCGCTGGGAGTGGAGACAGGAATAGTGTGTGGGGTCATCCTGTCCATCATGTTTTTACTACGCAGGAATTCCCGCCCTCATATTGCTGAAGTGGGTCGTTTGTCGGGAACAGAACATTTTCGCAATATACATCGTTTCGAAGTAGAGACCTTCAGCAATTTACTGCTGCTGAGAGTTGACGAAAGCCTTATATTTGCTAATGCACGTTATGTGGAAAGTTTTGTCTATGATCAGCTGGCTGGTAGAGCGGCTGTTACCGATGTGTTGTTAATTTGTACGGCAACTAACTTCATTGATGTTACAGGCCTGTTAATGCTGGATGATCTTAATCAGAACCTGAGTGACACGCATATCACTATGCACTTAGCAGAAATCAAAGGTCCTGTTATGGCGCAGCTAGAAAATACATCCTTTATGAAAGATCTAACGGGAGAATTATTCTTAACGGCAGATCTAGCCCTGAAAGCTTTGACTGAGCGCTGACGTGATCTGACGTGATCTGGCGTTATCTGCCGTTAGGGCTATTGACTCTGTACTTCTAGGCTGTGATTGTGTTGATTGTATGATCAACCAGTGTCTCGCCTTTAAAGGTGAATTTTCCTTTTAGAGTTTCGCCCTTGAGCACTCGGGGCAGCCAGTACCTGTCATCTTGCCACATCTTTTCAAAGGGAATTCGCTCGAAAGGATACCATACGGGTATTGCCTCTTCAGTTT
>JAPKEK010000157.1 GCA_028822125.1 Pseudomonadales bacterium
CGTTCTGAGACCGATCGGGTAATCCAGACGTTCTGCGCACAGACCCATTTGACCGTGAAACATGTCTGGCACGCCGATGAGGGTTTCCAGAAGTGTCGGATTCTCAATAAAGCGATCCTGGCCGCAGAAGGCGAATATCTGATCCTGACCGACGGTGATTGTATACCCAGGCCCGATTTTGTTACGGCGCACCGACAGCAGGCTGAGCCGGGCTGTTATTTAAGTGGCGGTTACTTCAAATTACCATTGGTGGTGAGCCAGGCAATTGATCAAAATGTTATTGAGGCCGGGTTGTGCTTTGATCGACAATGGTTATTGCACCAGGGCATGAAATCATCCCTGAAATTCATGAAGTTGACTGCCAGTGGTGGCCAGTCGAAATGGTTCAATCGATTAACGCCGACAAAAAGAACCTGGAACGGCCACAATGCTTCAGGCTGGAAAGCAGATGCACTGGCAGTCAATGGGTTTGATGAGCGCTTGCAATATGGTGGACTGGATTGCGAATTTGGAGAGCGCCTGGTCAATCTCGGGGTCAGGCCCAAGCAGATAAGATACAGTGCTATCACGGTACACCTGGATCACCCTAGAGGCTATGCTTCGGCTGAAGGCTGGGCCCGGAATCGAGCCATTCGTCAGACTGTTGCAGACCAGAAGGTGATTGAAACCCCCGCAGGCATCAAGCAGTTGTCCTTATAGTGCCGGCATCCATGCCAGCCAAGTAGGCTATTGCAGTGATTGGAAATAACGCAGTAGTTTGGCGGCTTCCTGTTCGACAGTGTAGCAGTTGATCACTTCCTGCCGGGCCTGCAGGGCCAGAGCCTCCAGAGTTTCGTTATCGTTGATCAGTTCGTTCAGTGCTCGAGATGTTGCTGCCACGTCAGCTATGGGCACGATTCTACCCGTTTGAGTGGAGTTGATAATTTCCGGCCAGGCACCGGCCATGCTGGCGATGACCGGAACCCCCGAACTCATGGCTTCCAGGACAGTAAGACCAAATCCTTCGTTACGACTCAGCGCTGTGATGATGCTCATGGCTTGAAACAACTCTGGTATTTTTTGGAAAGGTTGTTTTCCAGTGAAAACGAATTGCCCGGCTAGATCTGCAGCTTTAATTTTCTGTTGTTGCTGCTCAAAGAATGCGGTTTGATCGGTTGTGATCTCGCCAACGATGATGACGCTCCAGTCCGGTGTTCTTTTCAGCAAGGGAATGGCTGCGTCTATAAGGATATCGATCCCTTTTTGCTTTCGCACCCGACCGAAAATCCCTATGCCGCGCTTTCCAGGCAGACCCAACTGCTTCCATAAGTCAGCCTTCGAGGTCGCCGGTTGATAGCGTTGCGTATCAACGCCGTGCGCAATGATGGTCTGTGGTTTACGTTTGAGATAAAAGGCAGCAGCATCACAGGTTGAGATAACACCGTCCATTTTTCTTATCAGCCAGCGGGTAAACCGACTGTGGTGGCGTTGAGCGGTAGAGGTGAAAACAATTTTCAGCTTGTTCCCAGAAAGTAGCTTTAACACTAATGCCTGAATCATTTCATCATTTCTACGCGCATGAAAGATAACGCAAGGGGCATTGCCTGACAGCCGTCGCAACATGAACACTGCTTCAAGAAAACCAATTACAGGGGTGCCTTTCGGCAGGTGATGACTGCCCAGAACAGCCAGTTCACAAGCCTGTTGCTGATGCGGCAGTACCTGTAATAGGGTGGAAGTAACGCCTGAAAATCGGCGACTGGAATTACCCAGAATTAAGTCAAGTGGCATTAGCGGACAACCTTGATTCGCGGTCAGGGATAACGAAACGTGCATTCCTCATAACGATGCACAGGTGGGGATGGTCTATCGAGGTTTTAACCGGACTCCTCCATCTGAAAATGAAGCGCAGCCCATCGCTGTAAGAATTCACGGTTAGTCGGTCTTTCGATAAAATTTAGGGCGTCTTTTAACAGGATCCAGCAGGCTCCAGTCTCCCTGGTCCAGTTTATGGCCTAGCGGGAAGGGTGGTCTGGCTTCGTGTTTAATAGATTCCAGGACGCGTTCATCTTCATAATAGCAGGAGGCAATGGTGACCATTAAGGCGCCCGCCAGCGGGGCTTTCTGGTTCCTGAAATCAGCCAGTAATGTACGGCTGCAGGCATCGTTGATTTCAGTAAACGTCAGCTCAAATTTCGCCACGGAGGTTTGCTCCAGCCAATCGTAGATTTCTGCGAAGGCACTTAGCTGCTTGCCGAGGCGTTGCATAATCCTGGTAATGATCTGCGCATCGTCAGCACCAGGTAACTGCAGGTCTGTACTGGCAGGAATCATTTGGCCTGCTATCCACTTAAGGCAGTTTTTGTGTGCCGCTGGCAGCCCGTCACTGCTGATCAAGTCATTTTGGGTAGGATCTGTCATGGGCATCTCAGTCGAATAATGTGTCCAGCCGTTTTTTGATGTTGTCGGCGATATAAAGCGCCAGCGCCTGAATGGTTCGAGTCGGATTTACCCCCGCACTGGTGACAAATAGGCTGCCATCGACAATAAACAGGTTTTTCACATCGTGGCATCTGCCCCATTCATTGACAACCGAATTATCTGGATCAATACCCATTCGAGTTGTACCCATCAGGTGCCATCCGCCAATGCTGATAGGCGCAGTTGCTATAACATCCAAAGCCCCTGCCGCTCGAAGTACTTCTGATGCTTTGGTGATCGAGAAATCGAGCATAGCCTGGGAGTTCTTGCTGATGGTGTAGTCAATTTTAGGCGCTGGAATGCCGTTAGAATCAGTTAGGGCGTGATCCAGGGTGACGGTATTGTGTGGTTCGGGCAGATCTTCACAGATTGCAACCATGCCGGTTGTCCGGTCTACCATTTTCCGAAAGGCCTGGTGATGTCCTTCTCCCCAGGGAATGTGACCACTACTCATGCCCTGTAACGCCGTACTAAGAGGTCCCCGACCTCGGCTGATCTCGTAGGTGAAGCCGCGCAGGAAGCCACGTGATGGGTCGCTTTCATAGAATTCCTGGCTCCATATGCAGTTACTAGGGCCATGGCTACCGTCCAATGGATCCTTAAATATCCCCTGGATTGAAGCATAGGGGTGGAACATGAGATTCCTGCCCACTAATCCGCTTGAATTTGCCAGGCCATCCGGGTGTTGTTTCGATTTGGAGTTAAGCAGGATCCTCGGCGTACCGACGCCATTACAGGCAAGAATAACAACTTCGGCACGTTGATGGATTTCGTTACCTGCATAGTCAAAATAGGTGACGCCGGATGCCATACCATTGTCGTGCACAGTGATTTCTTTTACCCTGCTGCGGGTTCGCACTTCCACACCGCTACGAATGGCCTTTGGCCAGTAAGTGATGTCAGTACTGGCCTTTGCTCCCTGTGCACAGCCACTCAGGCAAGCGCCAAGATTAATACACTGATCCCGACCGTCGTAAGGCTGGGTGGCAACAGTACTGTCGGAAGGCCACCAGTGCCAGCCCAGGCGATTAAAGCCTCGCGCCAGCGTTTCACCGGACTGCCCCAGTGGTACCGGTGGCATAAGTGCGGGTTTAGCCGGGTAAGCCGGATCACCGGCTAACCCAGAGACGCCCATTATCCGATCGTTTTCATCGTAATAGGGCTCCAGGATCTGATAGTTTATAGGCCAGTCGTCGGCTATGCCGTCGAGGCTCTTTACCCTGAAATCAGATGGATGGAATCGAGGGAAATGCCCGGCATATAAGATGGTGCCGCCTCCAACACCATTGAAATTGGCAACTGAGATGGGGGAGTCGTCTTCATTGATAGGGTAGTCAACGTCAAGTTTTCTGCGATTAGGATTAATTGCAAAATCGCCGTAACCGGCCCTGGATTCCCAGTCTTCTCCATTGCTGGGATAATCCGCGGGTTTAACCCAGTCACCCTGCTCAAGACAGACTATCCTCATTCGAGTATCAGCAAGGCTCCAGGCCGCAGCAGCACCTGATGCCCCGGCACCAACGATTAAAACATCAACAATGTCTGTCGCCACCTGGCTTTTCCCTTTTCAATTCGGGCCTATCCCTGGTTAATAGTTTGCAGGTGTGTCGACCCAAGCGCAACTTGTGCATAATGTTAAGCTGGTAATTCTAGAAAACGGTTAATTTGATGATATTTTATTATGCACCCGGAGCCTGTTCGCTTGCACCGCATATTGCTTTGCATCAGTCAGGAGCGCAATTCGAAAGCAGAAGAGTGGACCTGCACCGGGGAGAACAGACAACAGATGAATACCTTGCCATTAATCCGAAGGGGCGAGTGCCAGTCCTGATAACCGATCAGGGCACGTTAACTGAAAATTCAGCCATACTGTTCTATATCAGCCAGTTGTATCCTCAGGCCGGTCTGGCGCCAGTGAATGATCCTTTTGCCTTGGCCAAGGTGCAGGAATTCAATAACTATCTAGCATCTACAGTCCATGTTGCCCATGCGCACGGTCCTCGAGGTTACCGCTGGGCGGATGAGGAGCCAGCCCTGGTTGCGATGAAGGCAAAAGTGCCCATGACGATGACTGCAGGTTTTCAATTAATTGAAGATGACCTGTTGGAGGGGCCCTGGGTGATGGGTGAACACTACTCTATCTGCGATATCTATCTTTATACGCTTTCCAGATGGCTCGAGGGTGATGGTGTTAACACGTCGATACTCCCGCGTGTAATCGATCATCGCCATAGAATGGAAGCGCTTGCTCCTGTTGCGGAAGTCCTCCAGGTGGAAGGTCTGGTTTGACCGGCGCAAGGGTCTATAGGGAAATTTAATTCAGGGGATACGGATAAAGTAATGGAACTAGCAAAACCCTATATCGATGTTGGTATTCAGACCAATCAGCGCGATGCAATGCTTGATTTCTGGGGCAGGCAAGTGGGTCTTCCTTACGAAGAGCTGTTGAAGGTGGGGGGTGGTAATCATCAGCATCGGCATAGCCTGAATGGTTCAGTGTTCAAGCTGAATCATCTTCGCGATGAACTTCCCAGTCAGACGATGTCCGGCTATAACGGTCTGTTAATTGCCAGCGATGATATTGAAGAGCCCGTGACCCTGTATGACCCAGACCGCAACCGGGTCACTTTGATTCCTGAAGGTGAATTTGGCGTTGACCATATAGGAATTGAGCTGGAAGTCTCGTCGATTCCAGCATTCCAGCATTTTTACCGACGCGTACTTCGAATAGAAGAAGTAGGCGAAAATTGTTTCAAGTGGGGGACGACGCTGCTGTTTCTCGAGGAAAACCTCAGTCACCGTCCTTGCCAGGAGATGCGCGGCGTTGGTTTTCGTTATATCACCGTTCAGGTATGGGATGTGGATGAAGAATATCGTGGCTTTATCGATAGAGGGGGCACCCAGGGGAGCCCGCCAAGGACGCTGGGAACAACGGCCAGGATCTCATTTGTCCGAGACCCTGATGGCAATTGGATTGAAATCTCCCAGCGAGCTTCGTTAACGGGTGATTTGCCATAACGTCAGTTGCCAGTGGCAGGTGATGATGCCTGATCGGCAAGGGGCCCGGCAGGGATTGAGTTATAAGGGCTATCAGGCCATAACAAAGCAGGCCATAACTAAGTAGGCCATAACTAAGCGTGGTCAGGAGGATCAGAAAGTGGTAGAACGCGCGGTTGATTCGTTGATTAATTCAAGTTTTCTGTCACCCGGAAGCGATGCTGCGTTAAGTTATTTATTTAAGGATATTGCTGCCAGGAGAAAAATTGATTCAGCAACAGCACTGCTTGAAATATTGGATGAGTCCGATATAGGGGCTTGCGTCATTTCTATTATGGAACCGGACCATGCCCAGTGGGTGGTCGATGCTCATTTGCAATATCCCAGTAAAATTCTTCCGGCAATGATTGTTAACCCCATCAATGGTTTCAAGGAAATCGAGAAAATTAAGGCTTACCATGAACAGTACAATGTTCGTTGTCTGAGAATACCCCCATTCAGAACTGGTTTGCCGCCAACTGATCGAGTTTATTGGCCTTTTTATATTAAAGCTCTGGAATTAGAC
>JAPKEK010000158.1 GCA_028822125.1 Pseudomonadales bacterium
AGATGCCGAGCTATCATCACACCTATTGAGCTGAAGACATAGGCGATGATACGTAGACAATGTACTCGAGGTTAGATAGAGACCTTTATCTGCGCTTTTTGGTTGCGTCAATAATTAACCAAAAAAATTGATCTGCAAATATAGATCTAAAATCGCTGCTTTTTATTTCTCTGATGCATAATGACCTAAGGTACAGGTATATTCAGGACGCATTTCCAGTATCAGATATTAATTAGAAAAAAGCATCAATAAGGAATTAAATATGCTATTCCCAAAATGTAAAGGAGTAATGGAAGAAGCGACCTACGGACGTAATATGACCATCGATCGATGTCTCGAATGCAAGGGAATCTGGTTTGATACTTGAGAAGCAGAAAAATTAAAAGGCAAATGGATGTCCGATTTTCTGGACTCTGGCGATGTTAAAACGGGAAAGGTTAACAACAAGATAACTGATATTAACTGCCCCCAATGTAGCGTTGAGATGACTCATGTTAAAGATATGGAGCAACCGCATATTGGTTTATGAGGTCTGCGAAGAACACGGTATGTATTTTGATGCAGGCGAGTTTACCAACTACAAATACGAAACCATTGTCGAAAAAATACTGAAATTCCTGCCAAGAAATCGGATCTAGACCAGCGGAACTGGAGGATAACCCATTTAACGGTTATCCCCAGTTTGAAAGATCCTAAGGCTAAGCTGCTCTGTCCCACAGCCAATCATATCTAAACCCTCATAACCTGGTGACTGAAGGCTCAGTAAAGTTTCGTTGTGTTCTGCCTACTTCAACTGCCCATAGCCATCGCTGCAATAGCCCGGAGCCTAGGTCATCGAGAAAATCTGTTCGCCCATGATAACAAGGCATAATCTCGCACCAGAGGCCTCCCAACTCCGCCGCTTTTCAGGCTCTGGCAGAAACGCGATAAGGCTCTCGCAAATAAATATAAACCATGACCAGGACACTGTAACCCAGTAATAGTAACCAGCCGGTGTTGCCAATGAAATTCCATGAAGAGTAGATGCCGTAACCGTAAATGACCACGGCGGCGAGGGGCAGGAGTCGGGTTAGCAGCACTGGCAATCTGAACGGTGCTAAACGATAGGCTTCAGGATTACGCTTAGCTAGATTATAAAGAGCTACCACTGGAAACAATCCAAAAATGGCACCCACTGCATTACCGAGAATAGCCACGTAGGTTAATGTCATACCTGTCAGGATAGGCAACATGCCAACTGCAAAAAATACAGAGAGGAAAATATAAGGGGTACCAAATCGATTTACGACTGCCAACCTGGCCGGTAACCAGCCATCTTCTGTCGCCATATACAGGCCGCGAGTACACCAGGCAAAGATGGCGTTAAGTGAAGTCACTAGCGATATCATGATGCCACCTGCAATAAATGCAATGTAAACACCGGGAGAAAAGATAATCTTCGCTGTTGCAGCCAGATTCCTGCCTGCAACCTGGTCAAGCGGCAGCACGCCAGTGGCCACCACCGCAATAAGAATATAAAGCAGGCTGACAACCAGCAAAGAGATTCCCATTACCAGGGGAATCATCCTGCCTGGATTCTCCATTTCATCCCCGAACTCAGATATAAACTCCGAACCAATCAGGCTGAGGCGAAGCAAAAATGCAGCCGCGAAAAAACCACCAAAACCGTTTGGCATGACTTCGGGCAAATGCATATAAGGCGCATAATCCTGAACATGTGTCAGACCAAGCGCAATGTACACAGCTAATGCTGCAAGCAGACCCAAAACCATCACGCTTTGAAATCGTGCAGCGGTTTTAATACCAAGTAAATTAGCAGCAAAGCAAAGCAGCATGATGGTTGCAGCGACCAAAGTCATATTCAAACCGGGTATCAATGCCTCGCCATATTCTGCGAACCCGATCGCGTAACTTGACAGTATCACCTGCCCTGCAAGTAGTAACGCCAGATAGAAAAACGAAACCTTACTGCCTAAGAGATCACGCACGTAGGTATAATTGCCACCCGTACTGGGAATAGCCGAACCCAGGGCAGCGATACATATCGTGGGAATGGCGACAATGCCTAACGCCAGTAAGAAGGCCCAGGGGGCTCCATGGCCGGTCATACCAATGCTGACCCCAGTTAAAACAACAACACCGGTGCCGATAATCTGGCCTAATGAAATACTCATCAGGTCCCAAAACTTTAACACCTTGCCTTCAACTGGTTGGTTCATTGTAAAGCTCACAGGTTATCTTTTATTTCATAGCACTGAAACTGACGGCAACTGGCAGGTCAATCCAGCAATACTACCTTATCTGCTGTATCGCTTGATTCAGATCAGCAATCAGGTCTTCGATATTTTCTATACCAACAGAAAGCCGCACTGTATTGTCCGCAATACCGGCTTTTTCCCTTTCTTCTCTGGGTGTCGCACTATGCGTCATGCTGGCAGGATGCTGAATCAGACTATCCACGTTACCCAGACTCACGGCAAGCGTTGGAATGGTCACAGCATTGGTAAAAACCATACTATTTTCTAAACCACCGCTGACCTTAAATGACACCATGCCGCCGAATCCATTGATCATCTGCCGCTTTGCCAGATCATGATAAGGATTATCAGGTAGACCAGGATAGAACACCGCTTCGATCTGAGCTTGCTCCTGCAACCAGGTGGCCACCGCCAGGGCATTGTCAGCGTGCTTCTGCATCCGCACTTCAAAGGTTTTTAAGCCAACATTTATCAGCGACGTATCTGTAGGGCTTGGCGCGACCCCCAGCATTTTATAGGTCAGACCAACACCATTGCCGCCGGGGGCCATATAATCAAGGTGGGTGCTGACGATGGCACCACCAATGACCTGGCCATGGCCGCTGATATACTTTGAGGTGGAATGAACAACAACATCACAACCAAAGGTTAGAGGGCGCTGGTGGTAGGGTGTGGCGAAGGTATTATCAACCATAACCCAGATATCCTGCGCATGCGCGACCGTTACAAGATGTGCCAAATCCACAATTTCAATATTCGGATTTGATGGCGTTTCAAGAAAAATTAACTTTGCATCGGTATTTTCAGAAATTACCCGGGTAAGATTTTCTGGCCTGACATCGGTGAACCAGGCCACCTCTATGCCAAGACGGGGAGCGAGCTCATACCACCACTTGAAACTATTACCATACAAGCCGCGCTGCACAATCGCCTTATCACCACTGCCAATTTTTGCCAGCACCGCAGCCGAGGTCGCGGCCATACCTGAAGAGGTTACCTTCCCTGACACAAGTTCAGACGGATCAATATCGGGCTGTGATCGAATCAGATCGATACCTTCCATATAAGCGATCTTGTTTGCCAGATGATCCATATTCGGGTTGTGGGTTCGTGTATAGGCATAACCTTTTTTCTTACCAGCAAATACATCACCTGCCTCTTGCACCGTGTCAAAGCCAAATGTTGAAGTCTGATAAATAGGCATGAGATGGGCGTGTTTATCATGACCGCCCTCTCCCACGTGGTTAACGATGGTACCCATACCATGTTCTGGCTTTACTTTTGTCCCCGTCATGGTTTACTCCCCGTTAATGAATGGGCTGCACGATTAGATCAGCGACAATGCGTTACAACAGAACTGGCGGTATGCATTGTGTATCCGTTGTCTGCTGAAGGACATCCAGCATCAAGCTGACCATGTTTGACCTCACTTGACTGATGTTACCGGCTACCAGCGTGATCTTCTCTTCCAGGCCTGCCGCGAGATTGATGGGCAGAGCAACAGCAGCGAAACTCATACCGAGCTCAGCTGCAAGGTAAACCTCAGGGCAGCAAGTCATCCCCACGACGTGTCCACCTAACTGGCGATACATCCTGATTTCTGCCGGAGACTCAAATCGCGGGCCGTTGGTCGCCACATAAGTAGCACCGTCATGAACCTTAACGTCATGCTTAGCACCTAGTTGCAGCATGCACTCACTCATAACCGAGCAGAATGGCTGGCTCATTTCAACGTGGCCAACACTTTTGTCAATTTGGTCAAAGAAAGTAAAATCCCTACCGTTAGTGAAGTCGAGGAAATCTCTGAGTACGGCAAGTTCAGACACAGGATAATCAGTTGCAATTGACCCTACCGCGTACGTAGACAGGATGCGCTGCACACCCAGATCTTTGATCGCTTTCATGTTGGCACGATAGTTTATCTTGTGCGGCGGCGTAGAATGATCCGTTCCGTGCCTGGTTAGAAAAATAATATCTTCATGTTCACCTTTACCGACATAAATCTGTGCTATCCCATATTCGTTTTCGACCTGCTTCGCGTCAACTTCAACGCCTTCAAGACTATAGATTCCAGTACCACCAATAACTGCGGCAGGCATAATGATTCCTTCTAGTTAATTACCATTTTTGTAAACCAGACAAATCGTAAGGGCTAACAATTCCCTGCAGAGTAACAACGCCGGAAACATATTCTGGCGGCGTGATGTCAAAGGCAGGATAGCAGGCCTGCACAATATCAATCGTCGTAGCAGTCCCTAAGGCAAGCTTTACCTCTGCCGGATCTCTTTGTTCTATCACGATATCATCTCGGCTTTTCTTGCTCTCATCCCGGCCCCAGGCAAATGCAAAAAAAGGTATATTATGGGCACGAGCGGCAATAGCGTTCTGATAGGTGCCAATTTTATTTACGACATGACCGTCTAGGGTGATTAGATCTGCTGCAGTAATGTACTTCTGGATTTTCTGCTCTGACATAAAATGTGCAGGCATGTTGTCTGTAATCAGATTGACCTTAATACCCATCTCCCGCAGGGCTGGCGCAGTGAGTTTTGCACCCTGGAAATAAGGCCTGGTTTCCGGGCTATAGACCGTAATGTCTTTACCATCTCTGGCTGCAAAAGCAAGCGACAGTATAAAACCAGCTTCGCCGAAACAGTGGGTAAGGATACCCTCTCCATCTTTGATCTGATCTGCCATTGCCCTGGCCCGCAGTGTGTAGTCATCAAAAATATCCAGGAGCATCGCCGCTATGCCCCCAGCGATGGCGCTATCCACATCGTCACCTTTAGTCACAGCCTCTTCGGCGATAAGGATAATCTGATTCATGCGCTGTTTCATCGCCGTATTAGTCGGACGCGTGCTGATCAATACTGCTTGGGCCTGGCCAAGCTCCTTAAGCAATGCTGCGCGCCGTTTTTTGCTGGCACTAAGCGCCGCTTTATGTCTGCACGTCAGCAACCGCAATGCATTGACTGCAGCAAGCCAGGGTCCACTGCCCTGGGTAACCATGTCCTGAATCGCTCTTGCCACATCGTCAATATTATCGCAGCTGACAAATGACTGCTCGAAAGGATACTTGCGCCGGTCGCCGATGAGAACCTTTCCCGATTCAAAACGGGCGATATTCTGCGGATTCAGGATGAAAGGCAAAAGCTCGTAAGTGCCTTCCTGTTCTGCAGGCGAGTGATAACTTGATGATGCGAGTCTTTCGCTATCCATAAATGGCATGCCCAGTAAATAGGTCAAAGCAGCCTCGGCCATCGGCCGGACGCTTGGACAATTGTCTCATTCAATTCAAGCGGTTGGAACCGTAGACTTCTTGAGGCGGGAATCTTCTTGATTCCAGTACCTTTCCTTTCAAGGCCGTAACCCGGATTAGGGCAATCGCGCTTTTAGTCTGTACCCAGGGCAATCAGTGCCCGGGCCAAAGCCCCTAACCTCCGGGACGGCGATCGTCTGCATTGATCACGATCATCCTAAAAATAGAAATACCCGAGTACCTGCGCATTAACTGGACCTCATAAAAAAGTTAAGATTCTAACCTTAACGCAGGGCTTACAATATCGCGTCAGGCCTTAAACTCTTCCGCTATCACCCCAGTGAGGTGCATTGGGAGTACCGGACAACGGCTGCCTGGCAAGCATCGGTAAAAGCATCAATGCAGCACTTCCTGATCAAACACATTCTGATCCATAAACTCGTCGCCAGCTTCTAAACATTCTTGTATAAATGAGTTTTATGCTATTCAATGGTTATCA
>JAPKEK010000159.1 GCA_028822125.1 Pseudomonadales bacterium
GAAGCCTGGGAGGTCGAGGCCGTCGGTGAACAATGGCGCTGGTCCTACAGATTGCCAGGAGAAGATGGCATGCTGGGTACGGTTGATAACCATCGGGTCTCTGCAGCCAATCATTTCGGTATCAATCCAAACGACCCTAACGGCCAGGATGATTTGGTAATCACAAGCAACGTGTTACACATCCCGGTGGACAAGCCGGTAAATTTTTTGCTCCGATCAAAAGACGTCCTTCATGACTTTGCTGTCGCTGAGTTTCGAGTAAAAATGGACCTCGTTCCTGGTCTGGTATCCTATATGTGGTTAACGCCAACCAAAACGGGAAGCTATGAAGTACTCTGTGAAGAACTCTGTGGCCTGGCTCACTTCACCATGCGCAGTCGCGTGGTAGTTGATACCCAGGAAGACTTTGATGCCTGGGAATCACAGCAGATGACATTTGCCCAATCACAGCAGGTAAGCGAACCTAACGCTATGATTGGCAGTGCCCTGTACGCCGTTTGTGCAACCTGCCATGGTGCACAAGGTGAAGGCAACCTTGCATTAAATTCGCCTAAATTAAGCGGCCAATCAGACTGGTATATCAACCGTCAGCTACAAAATTTCAAACAAGGCTATCGCGGCGCGCACAAGGATGATTTATTCGGCGCACAGATGGCGCCAATGGCCGCTATCCTGGCCGACGACGCCGCCATAAGGGATATCACAGCTTATATTGGTACCTTTGCCCAGGTCGACAGCGATCAATCGATTACCGGTGATCTGGATCGCGGCAAGCGGCTTTTCACTACCTGTGGGACCTGTCACGGTAAGGCAGGCCAAGGCAACTATGCAACCAATTCACCTCGTCTGAATGGGCAGGAAGACTGGTATATCAAACGCCAGTTAACTAACTTTAAAGAGGGTATTAGAGGGGCTCATCCCGGGGACCAGTTTGGACCTCAGATGGCCAGCATGTCTAGAATGCTGCGCAGTGACGATGACATGAACGATGTTATCGCCTATATCAACTCTCTATCAAACCAACCAGAAAATAAGATTGCAGCAATTACGCAGGGGGAACACTAATGGCCTACGTTGCACTAGCAGACAGGGAACCGGAATTATCCCATCCCCACTCTTTTATTACTAAATATATATGGAGCCAGGATCATAAAGTTATCGCGATCCAATATGGCCTGACCGCCATCGCAGTGGGTGTCGTTGCCCTTATTCTCTCGGTCATGATGCGTTTGCAATTGGGCTTTCCGGATTCATTTTCACTAATCTCGCCCAGTGAGTATTACCAGTTCGTAACCATGCATGGCATGATTATGGTGATATACCTGCTCACAGCGTTGTTTCTTGGTGGCTTTGGCAACTATCTCATCCCTCTGATGGTGGGTGCTCGGGATATGGTCTTTCCCTACCTTAATATGCTGAGTTACTGGGTCTACCTCCTATCGGTCATTATCCTCATGGCCAGCTTCTTTGTCACTGGCGGCCCTACAGGCGCAGGCTGGACCTTGTATCCTCCGCAGGCCATTATGTTTGGCACGCCCGGGGTAGAAGCCGGTATCATTCTGATGTTAGCTTCCCTCGCAGTATTTATTGTCGCCTTCACTATGGGCGGCCTCAATTATGTAACAACGGTCCTACAGGCACGCACGCATGGCATGACATTGATGAGAATGCCACTGTCTGTCTGGGGTATATTTACAGCAACTGTTTTAGGCTTATTGGCCTTCCCTGCCCTGCTGGTCAGCGCCATTATGATGACCTTCGATCGACTCCTCGGCACCAGCTTCTTTATGCCTGCGATTATCTCACTGGGCGAACAAACTGCCTACGATGGCGGCAGCCCAATTCTGTTCCAGCACCTGTTCTGGTTTTTTGGCCATCCCGAAGTCTATATCGTTGCATTACCTGCGTTTGGTATCGTTTCCGATCTACTGAGCACCCATGCACGTAAGAACATCTTTGGCTACCGTATGATGGTATGGGCTATCGTTGGTATTGGCGGATTGAGCTTCATCGTTTGGGCGCATCATATGTACGTCAGTGGCATGAATCCTTATTTCGGTTTCTTTTTCGCAACCACGACACTCATTATCGCAGTACCGACCGCAATCAAAGTCTACAACTGGGTACTTACGCTGTGGCAAGGTAACATTCATCTGACTGTCCCCATGCTGTTTGCGATTGGATTCATTTTTACCTTTGTTCATGGCGGATTAACCGGCATTTTCCTGGGTAACGTGGTCGTTGACCTGCCGTTGTCTGATACCTATTTCGTCATTGCCCACTTTCACATGGTGATGGGTGTTTCCCCCATCCTGGTCGTATTTGGTGCTATCTATCATTGGTATCCCAAAATGACTGGCAAGATGTACAACGAGCGTTTAGGTCAAACTCACTTCTGGATGACCTTTCTAGGCACTTACGCAATCTATCTACCCATGCATTATCTTGGTTTCCTCGGCGTACCCCGACGTTATTTTGCATATGAAGGAATCGAGTTTATTCCTGAATCTGCCATGGAACTGAATGCTGCGATAACCATTGCCGCGATATTTGTTGCGCTTACCCAGATTATCTTCTTCGTTAATATGATCTGGAGTCTGTTCAAAGGAAAACCAGCTGGATCCAACCCCTGGGGCAGTACATCATTAGAGTGGCAAACCCCTAACACACCGCCAATACACGGCAACTGGGGTGACGAATTACCTAAGGTCTACCGCTGGGCTTATGACTACAGCGTACCCGGTGCTGAGAAGGATTTTATTCCGCAGAACACGCCACCAAGTGACAAAGCGCCTGAGACAAATACATGATTGCAGTTCTCATTTTTATGACTGCTGCAGTCTCCATCAGCTACTGGTGGTTATGGAAGCAAAAAATCCTTGAGCAACCTTGGCTGACCGAGGGGACTGATGTCGACAACCGTGACAGTATCAATCTTGCGGGTAAATCGGCAAAAAGTGGCCTGTTTGTATTCCTGGCGGTCGTCACCAGCGTTTTTTCCCTGTTCATCAGCGCTTATTTCATGAGAATGAACCTCAATGACTGGTTACCCGTGGACGAGCCCAGATTACTCTGGGGTAACACCGGTGTATTGGCATTGGGCAGTATCGCTATTCACTGGACAGCAAGGGCAGCCAATAACGACTCAATAGCGACAGTGCGGTACGGATTGATCGCAACAGGCATATTCACCAGTCTGTTTATACTTGGCCAGTGGGTCGCTTGGCAGGAACTGGTTGACCAGGGTCATTACCTGCAGTCAAACCCGGCAGCAACTTTTTTCTATCTATTCACTGGTCTGCACGGCATTCACCTGCTGGGCGGCCTGTGGGTATGGTTGAAAACCACCATCAAGGTTCTGGCTGGTCAGAATGCTCAACAAACAATACTCAGCGTAGAGCTGTGCCGAAATTACTGGCATTACCTGCTGGTGGTTTGGCTGGTGTTGTTTGCACTACTTTTATCGACATAAACGCGGATTATTGTTATGGCTGAACATGCATTATCAAACGAAAATATAGTAGCAGAAGGCTTCTCTGGTATCGCCCAGGATTGGTCTGACGAGAAACAGGCATTCCAGGTCCCCTGGGGTAAAGCCATGATGTGGATATTCCTGCTCAGCGATACTTTTATCTTCAGCTGTTTCCTGACCGGATATATGCATGTTCGCATGAACACCACCATTGCCTGGCCCAACCCCAGTGAAGTGTTTGCACTGACTGTATTCGGAGCTCATATACCGCTGATACTGATAGCGATTATGACCTTCATTTTGATCAGTAGCAGCGGTACCATGGCGATGGCAGTTAACTTTGGTTATCGCAAGAATCGGAAAGTGACCGCGGCGCTTATCGCTGCTACCGCATTGTTCGGTCTATCCTTTGTTGGCATGCAGGCGTTTGAGTGGACAAAACTCATAGAAGAAGGCGTACGTCCCTGGGGAAATCCCATGGGTGCCGCTCAGTTCGGATCAGCCTTTTTTATGATTACAGGTTTCCATGGCATGCACGTGTCCATTGGCGTTATCTACCTGAGCATAGTCGCATTTAAAGTCTATCGTGGCGACTATGACAAGAAGGATAATTACGAAGCAGTGGAAATTGCAGGGCTCTATTGGCACTTTGTAGACCTGGTCTGGGTCTTCATTTTTGCATTCTTTTATCTTTGGTGAGGTTTTTTTGATGTCAGAAAATACAGAATTACACCCAATCAGCATCTATTTAAAGATCTGGTTATTACTATTTGTCCTAAGCACTCTCTCCTACATGGTTGATTACTGGGGCTTTCAGGGATACTTGAGATGGACTCTGATACTTGTATTTATGTTTCTAAAAGCCGGGTTTATAGTCGCAATCTTCATGCACATGACCTGGGAACGGCTGGCGCTTGCTTACGCGATTCTAGCACCACCCCTTGTCCTGCTGGTGCTCATCAGTTTGATGGCGATTGAAGCTGACTATATTTTTGCTGCGCGCAAACTGTTTTTCGGCGCCTAACTACATGTATTAACCGTGACGAAGACCTCCTCGTTACGGTCAGTCACTACAACTCACCCTGTATCGCCTCTATTACTGGCTAACACCAACTCCATTCTTTGTGGCACACACAAAAATTTTCGTAATGATGTTAGACTCTATTATTATCAGGTATCACTGAAGATTATACGTGGATAAAGCAGCCTCAGTCCAATGGACTTCTTCGAAGAAGTTCTCTCAAAAATCCGACTCCGTTAGTCAGTTAAAACCAGAGGGTGCAAGAAACCTTGCCTTGGCCGCTGAGTATCTCGATGTGCCTGCCAATACATTGATTTGTTCGGAAGGTGATCAAGCCGACAACATGTATTTCATCGCCACAGGACTTATTCAGGTCTTCATGGGTAAGGACCAGGCGCAACCGCAATAGTTAGCACGCCTTACAGAAGTGACCATTTTGGTGAACAGCGCTTTCTAGCAATGAATAAGGGTGTCCGAACTGCCAGCGTACTAACCCTGGAACCCACCCGACTGCTGCTAGTATCAGGCAATACCTTTAAAAAAGTGATCGCTAAAAGCGTCAAACTGAATACTCAATTGGAATCCATTGGCAAAGAACAGCAGGAAATTCGAAAAAAACACAGGAAACTACAACTGCTGAACCGCCTGGTACAATCACGAAGTTCTGTATCTTTAGGTCTGCCCAGGATAAGAGGCTCTTTCTCCAGTCTATGTCTTGCCGTAGACCTAGAAAACAAAATTCTTCGTCTGGATGAAGTGGTGTCCGAATACAGAAACCCTGTACTGGTAGGAGATACCATCTCAGTCACCGTTAGTCTCAGTGGCACCCCCTAAGCTTTGATACCAGGCTACAGGAAATCAATAGACAGGAATGCAGGCCTTTATATGCGTGTTCTCTACCAGATGTGCTGATCTGTGAGCAGAACCGAGACCACTTCAGACTGGTTCTTGGCCTGGTCAGCAGAGCCGAACCGACCAAGAGTATTAATGATAAAAAACAGCGGGGCCCATAATCGACATTTCCGAAGGCGGAGTTTGCTTTAGATTACCTGCCGCAGCGCCCATCAAGAGAAGAGATGTCATAGCAAACGTCAGGCTTAGGCTAAGTACAAGCACCACACTCACCTAGGAAATCGAAATTCTTAATATTCACCCTGTGGTACATTCTCCAAATACCATTCAGCGGCGCTCGCTTCGATGCAATTTCACCAGAAGATGTAAGCATACTCAGGGACCACATAAAGGAAAGTGAACGGCGCCGGCTTCGTAATATCAAGAACGGCCAGGATAGTGAGTAGGTTTTATCTGCCTCTGACACTTCACTAATATGACATAAGATCTATTCGTATCCAAGGATACCCTAAGATTGGTATTAGGCTCACCAGTAGGTGGGTTAACCTACGGCTCCTGCTCCTAACTCCTGTTCCTAAATATGGCGTTTATATACGATGGACCCTCACAGGAAGCTGTGAATAGCCTCTGATAAAATTCGAAGAGACCCTCTCTGCATCACCGACGAC
>JAPKEK010000160.1 GCA_028822125.1 Pseudomonadales bacterium
TGTTCGAGCTGAGAAAATACTTCTGGGATTGGTCTACCAAGATTGGTTTCTATGATTTGTAGAGATTGCTCTGAGGCAAAGGGCGGTACACGATCCTGAAGCGTTTCAAGTTCTTCAGCCAGGGTGGGTGATAGAATGTCCTTGCGGGTGGACAATAATTGACCAAATTTGATAAATATTGGGCCCAGAGTCACCAGTGCAGCGCGAACTGCTGCATCTTTGGAATGTTCCTTCGCGGGTAGTAGTTTGAGTGGCATCAGTAGTATATGAAGCCACGGCGGTGCTCCCTGAAATTCGGTCAGTTGCCGGTCAAGACGATATCGGCAGAGCACAAGAAGGATCTTCAGTGCTCTTAATTTAGGCATAGTCAATTATCTCTCTGATTCAGAATATCTTCTTTCCCGCCATTTTCGCCCTGGTGGATGGCAACCACGCCACCAGCAAGATTTTCGTAGGACACTTTCTGATACCCAGCGCTACGCATCATCTCGGCAAAGCTTTCCTGGTCAGGGTGCATCTCGATTGACTCTATAAGATATTGGTAGGGCTGGCTGTCGCCGGTAATCCATTGTCCGATTTTCGGCCATAAACCAGAAAACACCTTGTATGCAGGCTGTAGAAACGGTTGGGTCAATTTGGAAAATTCAAGAATGACCAGTCTCCCGCCCAATTTTAGAGTCCGCCTGATCTCGCCGAGCGCACGTGCCTTATCCGTTACATTGCGGATACCGAAGGCCATGGTGATAGCGTCAAAGTGTTGGTCGGGGAAAGGCAGGTTTTCTGCATCGCCCAGGACGAACTGGACATTGCCCAGCAGGCCCTTGTCTAGCAAGCGATCTCTACCTGCACAGAGCATTGCCTGATTGATATCACACAGAATAACCTGGCCCTCCGGGCCAATTTTTTTTGACAGTAATTCGGTCAGATCGCCTGTTCCGCCTGCAAGGTCCATTATTTGGTGACCTGGTCGTGCTTTGGTTAATTCAACCGCCATCCGTTTGATTAGGCGATGCGTTCCCGGTGACATCAAGTCATTCATCAGGTCGTATTGTTTGGCAACGCTATGGAAAACATTGGCAACGTGATCGACTTTTTCAGATACGGGTACTGACTGAAATCCGAAATGGGTTTTGTCTTGGTCCATTGCTTCTACTATAGAGTTGATAGTCTGAGTACTATTGTACACCTGATAAGCTTTGCACGGGGAGTCAGTCCAGAGCGATAAACTGTGGGTCTCTTGACTGCCCTGCAGCAGACAGACGCTTTAGGTAATCTTGCCAGTTAGCCTGCTCGTTCTTGCCGAGCAATTGTAGGTAGTCCCAGCTGTAAATACCCGTATCGTGGCCATCAGAAAAGCTGATTCTTATGGCGTAGTGCCCCTGTATAAGGATGTCTTTGAAGGTAATGAGTCTTTTACCATGCTGCAGAATCTGCTGTCCTGGTGCATGTCCCTGGACCTCTGCAGAGGGAGAGAATACCCGCAGGTACTCGGCCCTGAGCAGGAAAGTCTGGTCCTGATAGACCAGTTCCAGGGTGGCTGATTTTTTGTGGACTTTTATTTCAGTGGGGCGCATAGGCTTGCCTTAAATAACTTGCCTTAAATAGCGTGCATTAAAGGATATAGCGACTCAGATCTTCGTTGGCAGCAAGGTCTTGCAGGTGATCATTAACGTAGCTGGCATCGATGTTGATGCCAAGGTCCTGGTTCGCTGTGGGGCCTTCTTCTCCGGCGGAGTATGAGAGCTCTTCCAGTAATTTCTCCATCACTGTGTGCAGCCTCCTTGCCCCTATATTTTCTGTGCTCTCATTCACCTGCCAGGCAATCTCTGCTATGCGTTTCAAACCATCAGAAGCGAACTTGATATCAAGACCTTCTGTGCGGAGAAGGCTCTGATACTGTTCGGTCAGAGAAAAATCAGGCTCTGTCAGGATCCTTACAAAATCATCTACGGACAGTGTTGATAATTCGACTCGTATCGGTAACCTGCCCTGGAATTCAGGGATTAGGTCGGATGGCTTGCTAAGATGGAAAGCCCCTGAGGCAATAAAAAGGATGTGGTCCGTTTTAATAACTCCGTGCTTAGTGGTTACGTGACTGCCTTCTATGAGCGGCAGCAGGTCTCGTTGTACGCCCTCTCTTGATACATCCGCTCCGCCGTAGTCAGATTTTTTTGCAATCTTGTCTACTTCATCAATAAATACAATCCCTGTTTGTTCGACTGCATGGATGGTTTTTAACTTCAAGTCCTCATCATCAATAAGTTTTGCTGCTTCCTCATGGGTTAATATTTTCAGAGCATCCTTAACGGTCAGGCGTTTTGCCTTGCTTTTTCCAGGGGATAGATTTGAAAACATATTTTGTAGCTGATTGGTCATATCCTCCATTCCTGGAGGCGCCATAATCTCTATTCCCACAGGGTTTGCCTGAATATCGATATCAATTTCCCGGTCGTCTAACTCTCCCTGGCGAAGTTTCTTGCGGAAAAGTTGACGGGTACTATTATTTTGTTCGTCTGTTTTTTGTTCACCTCTTGCAGCGGGCAATAAGGTGTCGAGAATCCGCTCCTCCGCTGCGTCTGCAGCACGCGGCTGAGATTGAGAGATTATGTCGTCACGTAACATTTTATAGGCGGCTTCGGTAAGATCGCGAATAATCGATTCCACATCCCTGCCAACATAGCCAACCTCGGTAAATTTGGTTGCTTCCACTTTAATAAAGGGGGCGTTGGCAAGTTTTGCTAGACGCCTGGCAATTTCGGTTTTGCCAACACCCGTTGGGCCGATCATCAGAATATTTTTCGGTGAAATTTCCTGCATCATTTCAGCAGACAATTGCTGCCGTCGCCAACGGTTACGCAGCGCAATTGCGACTGCTCGTTTTGCCTCGTCCTGACCTATAATGTGTTTGTTAAGTTCATGGACAATTTCTCTTGGGGTCATGCTGGTCATGGCATTATCACTTACTAAGGACTGGAAATGGATTCGATGGTCAGACTTGTGTTGGTGTAAATGCAAATTTCTGCAGCAATGCTCAGACTTTGCTTGACGACTTCTTCAGCCGAAAGTTCGGTGTGGCTTACCATGGCTATCGCTGCTGCTTTAGCGTACTGGCCACCAGAACCAATAGCCATGATGCCGTCACTGGGTTCCACCACATCGCCGGTTCCGGTAATCATAAGTGAATCCTTTTCATCAGCGACTAATAACAGGGCCTCAAGTCTGCGTAGCGCACGATCGCTACGCCAGTCCTTGGCCAGTTCCACAGCGGCTCTGACCAGATTACCCTGATGCTTTTCTAACTGGGCTTCAAAACGTTCAAACAGGGTAAATGCGTCTGCAGTACCACCGGCAAACCCGGCAATGACCTTATTGTCAAAAAGCCTGCGTACCTTACGGGCATTGCCTTTTAAAACAGTGTCGCCCTGGGTGACCTGCCCGTCTCCGCCAATAACCACCGACTTGCCACGGCGGACTGCTAAAATTGTTGTACCTTTAAACTGTTCCAAAATGAATACACCTCGCTGGATAACAGGAGAAGTGGGGACAATGCCGGCTTATTTCAAGGCTTACTGCGTCTGGGCATTGCTTCGAATTGATTACGAGCCAGCAGATCCTGGGCCCGGCTCAGAGATTGGCGACTGTGAAAGGGTCCTACCATCACTCTATGCCAGTTGGTTCCATTGATCTCTTTAGACTGTATAAAGGTATCAAGACCCAGCAGGAGTATCTCTGCTCGCCTTGCATCCGCATCTCTAGAGGATTGAAACGAGCCGGTTTGAAGCAGAAAGCTGAACGCTTCGGCTGCCGCCGAGCCGGGACTGGGCTGTTCGTAACCGGTTATAGTCTGCACCTCGTCAGTTGGGAAGAGGTCATGGAAAGTGAAGTCCATAATTTCCTTTTCCAGACCCATCTCAGGCTCCGGTTTCAGTGGTCCTTGCCCGACCGCCTCTGGTGAGCCTTCCTGCTGCCAGGCGTAGAACATGAAGGTGGTCAGGGTGCCGGCTATGAATCCGATTACAAAGGTCAGGACTTTGCCCTGGGATCGAGCCAACGCGATGTTTTTGTTGTTTCTGTTTGCAAAATCTCTGCTCATGGGATGATTCTAAAGGATGCGCGCGAGTTTGCGTAGCACTTAGCTCGCTTAATATAGGTCATAAGGATCTACGTCGAGACTCCAGCGCACCGTGCTGGTCTTTATCCGTTTAGCAGTTTCAATGATTTGAAGCATTGCCCTGTGCAGTTCAGCTCGACCAATGCTGACAATGAGAAGCTGCGCCCGATAGTAGCCCACGCGTTTTTCCATAGCGGGCAGGACCGGACCGAGTATCTCGGTACTGCCAGCGTTGGCAGTGGCTTTGCGCAAGCTGTCCAGATACTGCAGGGCTTTGTTTTTGCTTCTTGATTCTGCACGAACAATGCCATGGAAATAGAAAGGTGGAAGCCCATATTGCTGACGCTGAATCAGCAGGGTGTTGGCAAATTCAAGATAATCTTTCTGGGTCAACAGGTTCAACTCGCGGTGTTCAGGAAATGCTGTGGGTAGAAAGACTTTGCCTTTTTTGCTTTCCCTACCGCTACGCCCGCCGGCTTGAATAATGAGTTGCCCGATTTTTTCCAATGATCGGTAATCTGAGCTCATCAAGCCACTGTCGAGTTCAAGAACAACAACCATGGTTACATGAGCAAAATGATGACCCTTGGCCAGGAGTTGAGTGCCCACCAGAATCGCAGGTTTACCCAGATTGATCTGCTCGAACAGGTTCTGCATGGCGTGTTTCGATTTTGTAGAGTCGCTGTCCACTCGGAGTACCGGATAACCGGTGAACAGGTTATTCAGTGATTCTTCGATGCGTTGGGTACCTTCTCCCACCGGTGTCAGCGAGTGTTGTCGGCAGTTGGCACAGGTTTTTGGGAGGTCAGTCTGAAAACCGCAGTGGTGGCAGCGTAGCACAGCCTGTTTCTGATGGACGGTAAGCCGGGCATCGCAGTGTTCACATGGCGCGATCCACTGACATTCATTGCAATACAGTACCGGTGCGTAGCCGCGCCGATTAATCATAATAAGAACCTGATTGCCGCTTTGCAGCGCCTTGCCGATGGCATCAGTCATTGGTTTATCGAGGAAAGTACGGCTGTTGCTATAACGAGTATCAATGAGCTGGTATTGCTCCCTTTCTGCTCCGGTGGCTCTCTCCGGGAGGCTGGAGAGCTGGTATTTGCCCAACCGCACATTGTGCAGGCTTTCAAGGGATGGCGTGGCAGAACCAAGAACCACCGGAATGTTTTCCCAGCGGCCTCTGATCACCGCTATATCTCTGGCAGAGTATCGAAAACCATCCTGCTGTTTATAGGAAATATCGTGTTCTTCATCGACAATGATCAGACCCGGTCTTAGCATAGGTGCAAAAACCGAGGAACGGGTTCCGATAATGATGGCCGCTGAACCGTTGTAGCAGGCAACCCAGTTTGTTGACCGTTGATGCTCGGTTAATCCAGAGTGTAAAGTGACTATGGGTACTGCAAAGCGCCGCTCAAATCGTCCCAGGGTCTGGGGAGTCAGGGAAATTTCAGGGACCAGAATAAGGGCTTGTAGGCCGTTGCGTAGGGTTTTTTCGATGAGTTGGAGATACACCTCGGTCTTACCGCTGCCGGTAATGCCTTATAACAGGTGCGTGCCCTGATCTTTTATATTTGAGATCGCAACCTGCTGATGGCGGTTTAGATCCAATCCAGCATGCTTGAGCGGTGAGGTTGATGGTGCCTGCGGAACGCTTTGCTGCCATGCCAGGAGTCCTTTCTTGATCAGCGGCTCCAGGGCGCCGGGTGTAAGGTTGAGCGCTTTTAAGTCAGACCTGCGGATTTGCGTTTGGCCCTTGATTAACTGCCATATCTTGTTCTGCCTTGGAGCGCGTTGCAGGCGTTGTACTGCCTGGTCATCATCCGTTTGGGTGACAGTAAGGAACGCTTCTTGCTTCGAGACCGGTAGACCCTGCCGTAATTTTGAAGTCATGGC
>JAPKEK010000161.1 GCA_028822125.1 Pseudomonadales bacterium
CCGTGATAGACGCCGTTGGCAAGCCAAAAAAAGGTGCAAAAACTGAGTGCTTTCGACCATTATCCTGGTCCGGGGCATACCAGACGATATGACCGTTACGCAGGTTCTGTACGACTTTTCGAATATTCTTGTGCTCTATCGCTTCAGGAAAATTCCTGTTACGGCCTCGGGTCATAACGGCTTCAATTAATTTGTTTTTGTTGGTTTTGTACATCACATCAAAGGGTTTGTGGGTGGCCAGCACAGCCCCGGCAAAATCCAGGGTTGCCTGGTGTATCCCTACCAGGAGTATTCCCTGGGAGCTGTTTTTCATGGTTTGCAGGTGTTCTAGGCCATGGATTTTCACCCGATTTCGGTATTGCTTAGGGTCACTTAACCAGACCGCAGTAGTTTCGATCAGTCCTATACCGGTTGAACGAAATACCTGCCTGGTTTTTTCCTCCTGTTCGCGGTCACTTAACTGTGGAAAGCTGAGCTTGAGATTGACCCTGGTAATATTGCGGCGCCTGCTGGCGAATCGGTAGCCAATCCAGCCAACCAGTTCACCTGCACGAATCCTGCCATTTTGAGGTAGTTGTGTGGTCAGCCAGGCCAGACCCAGCAGCAGCCAGATGAGCCAGTATCGAGGGTGTTTAAGCTCGTGGTCAGATAGTAGGGGTGGTTTAGGCAAGATTGTCCCTGAGTTAAAAACGTTTATTGTAAAGTGAAATGCCAGTCGAGTAGAGACTTGATTATGCTAGTATCCAAGGATTCTTTGGATGAATAACTGGAATGATTCACAATATTGAAGCTGGCCAGGGAAACGAAGGTATTTTTTTGCTCTGCTGGCAGCGATATCTGGCTGGTCAACATCATTATTTTCGTCTGTGGTTATTGAAATGGGGCCTTGCAGAGTTTCGACAGTTGTGATGGTGCGACATCTATATACTTTCGTTTTTACTATCCTGTTACCTGTTGTAATAATCCGACAACTGGTTCGCTCGCTCAGGCAAAAAGCATACCGACAGCAGATCCAGCATAGATTTGGGTTTGTACCCGAGCTGGCCAGTGGCAATCAGGTTATATGGCTGCACGCAGTTTCGGCGGGTGAGAGCATTGCTGCAATTCCTCTGGTAGAAAAACTGCTTGCCAGGAATTTTGACATTGTTATGACTAATATGACCCCCGCGGGAAGGCAGCAGGTTAACCAGCATCTGGGTGATCGAGTGCTGAATTATTACGCACCCTATGATCTGCCTGGTTTTGTCGCCCGTTTTCTTTCTCGCATACGGCCCTGTGTGCTACTCACTATGGAAACGGAACTCTGGCCAAATACCATCCACGTGTGTGCTGCCCAATCGGTTTCTGTGATATTGATTAATGGTCGGTTGTCGGAGAAGTCCTATCAGGGGTATCGGCGGTGGCCGGCGCTGACTTATCCAATGTTGGAGAAGATTAGTTGGTTTGCCCTGCAATCACCCTCGCATTTGGCTCGTTTTAGTAATCTGGGTGTGGCTGAGAGTCGTATGATGGTGACGGGCAGTATTAAATTTGATCAGCGGCTGCCGGCAGATTTTGAAGACCGAAAGGCACGCTTCAACTGCCCCTTTCAGGGGCGTCGGGTGTTGATGGCGGCGAGTACTCACCCGGGTGAGGAAAAGCTAATGCTCGAGGTTTATCAATCCCTGAAAACAGAAATTCCGGATTTAATACTGGTGCTTGCCCCAAGACATACTAAGCGGAGTTCGGCCATCGAAAAGTTAGTGGCGCAGCATCAGCTGCAATCGGTAAGCCACTACCGACAGGAGGCGGTTACCGCTGACAAGGACGTGTACCTGCTGGATGTTATGGGTGAGCTTATCTATTTTTATGGTTTATCCGAGCTAGCTTTCGTCGGCGGCAGTTTAATTCCCCGGGGCGGTCATAACTTTATGGAGGCGGCACTGGCTGGTACTGCCATTGTCTCTGGAGACTCGCTTTACAATTTCGAGGCGATTGCTGAAGAGTTCCAGGCAGCGGGTGCCATGGCGGTTGTGGAGACTCCCAGGCAGCTGCTAAGCGAGGTGCGAGCTTTGCTGAGTGACCCTGACAGGCGCTCCAGCATGCAGGCCCTTGCCTATCAAACAGTGTTAAAGCAGCAGGGTGCGTTGCAGCTGGTTGAAGCTGAATTAAAGAATCGTATTAAGCTGGGAATTTGAGCCAGCCCGATGATCTGCTTGCTATTTGCTTTATCTGCAGACCGCTATCCAGCGGCGGACTGCAACCGGGTTGCCGGTCGAGCCGAGCGGTCGGTGCCCTGTTTTCTCTGGATAAATTAAAGGGTTCTTTTTAACGGCTGTTATCCTGGAGTAGAACAGAACAGGCATCTATTTATCATTATGTTTAGTGCGAGCCTAAGGCACAACGCCCATTCGGATTACCGCGTTAAACCGATAAAAAAGCAATCGCTAAACGTGATAGGCTTAACCATTCTCCGGGATGGATTTTATGAGTAAAGCAGGGTTCAAGAAAAATCAGCGTTATGTTCCTGATCTGGTCAGGGATATAGCAACCTGTGATGCTAACTACATTAGGTTGCAGCAGCTTTTCCCTGCCATGGATAAAGACGATCACCTTGAATTTGGCTTGCCCGGTTTATCTGAAGAAGTGGATCGGGTCAGGCTATCCGTTATTGAACGCTGTCCCTATACCACTTGCCTGCGAATCCAGGTGACGGCGGATGAATTGCAATGCCGGTGGTTGCAGTGGCCCAGTATGGAAGTCCGAATTTACCATGACCTGGCAACTGCTGAGGTGATTTGTTTTGATCATCATCGTTCAATCCGGCAGCGCTATGAACAACCTAATCCAGATATGCATTTGTCGGATGAAAAGTCGCAGATAAATTGTTTTCTGGGTGAGCTGCTATCACAGTGCTTAAGTCGCGGTCAGGCACTTAATCCGCTACCAATTTGCGCTTCCTGATATCGCTTAGTTTCGTTTAACGCTATACTCTAACGCCATCGAGTTTTGGTTAACTAAGGTGGGTGTTCCTGCTTGGTGATAGTGAGTCGAATCATCTGTGTCAGCAAAAGGTCCGCAGGCCACCTTTTGGCTTCGGCACGCTGCCGTTTGTCCGTATCCAAACAAATTACTAGTCGATATTACTAGTTGAAGTTATTAATTGAAGTTATAGGCAAAATTTTTAGTCAATGAGAATGGTTTAATTTAGCTATGGCAGGTTCCTATCAAGCAGATTCAATAGAAGTTTTAGAAGGCCTTGAACCGGTGCGTAAACGGCCCGGGATGTATACTGATACCACCAGACCCAACCATCTGGCTCAGGAGGTCGTCGATAATTGTGTCGATGAAGCCCTCGAAGGGCATGCCACAGAAATTCGCGTTACGCTCCGTGCTGACGGTTCAATGTCAGTCAGTGATAATGGTCGCGGCATGCCTGTCGACATCCATAAGACTGAAAAGGTTTCGGGCGTAGAGCTGATCTTGACGCGCCTGCACTCGGGCGCGAAATTTAATAACGACAACTACAGGTTTTCGGGTGGACTACACGGGGTGGGGGTCTCGGTGGTGAACGCGCTATCGGAAAGCTTTGAAGTATTTATAAAACGAGATGGCAAGTTGTACCATATGGCCTTCCAGGGAGGAGAAAAAAAATCTGATTTGACCGTCAAGGACACTATTAATAAACGTAACACAGGCACGCTTATTAATTTTCGACCTGACCCTGATTATTTTGATTCCCCCAAATTTTCTGTAACCCGCCTGAAACATCTGCTACGCGCTAAAGCAGTTCTGTGCCCGGGTTTAAGAGTGTTTTTCACCGATGATACGGCAGCCGAAGACGAGCGAGTGTTTGAATGGCATTATGAATCTGGCCTGGAAGACTATCTGCATGCGGAACTTCGCGGTTATGAATTGTTACCTCTGTTACCTTTTACCGGGTCCATGGTGGGTAAGGAAGAAGCTGTTGATTGGGCGGTCCAGTGGCTTCCGGAAGGCGGCGCGATTATTGCTGAAAGCTACGTCAACCTGATTCCAACGGGCCAAGGGGGTACCCATGTCAATGGCTTGAGATCAGGATTGCTTGAAGCTCTGCGGGAATTTTGTGAATTCCGTAATCTGGTACCCAGAGGATTGAAAATCTCCGGTGAAGACATCTGGGAGCGATGCTGTTATGTGCTTTCTGCAAAAATGCTCGATCCTCAGTTTACAGGCCAGACGAAAGAGCGACTCAACAGCCGGCAGATCGTGGCGTTTATATCCAATGCTGTCAAAGATAGTTTCAGCCTGTGGTTGAACCACCATGTGGAAGACGGTCAGAAACTGGCTGAGATGGCTATATTAAATGCACAGACCAGATTACGGGCAGGAAAGAAAGTTGCGCGAAAGAAGGTTACCATGGGTCCCGCCCTGCCTGGGAAGTTAACGGACTGTTCCTGCCAGGACGCCATGCAGGGAGAATTATTTTTGGTTGAAGGGGATTCGGCGGGCGGATCTGCCAAGCAGGCAAGAGACCGGGAAACCCAGGCGATCATGCCACTCAAAGGTAAGATCCTGAACACCTGGGAGGTTGATTCCAGTGATATCCTGGCTTCCCAGGAAGTCCATGACATATCAGTTGCTTTGGGTATTGATCCTGGCTCACGTGATTTGAAGGGTCTGCGTTATGGCAAGGTGTGTATTCTTGCCGATGCCGATTCTGATGGACTACATATTTCCAGTTTGCTGATTGCCTTGTTCGTGCGGCATTTTCCCGCTTTAGTAGCCGAAGGTCATGTATTTGTTGCCATGCCACCTTTGTATCGGGTCGATGTAGGCAAAGAAGTGTTTTATGCCCTGGATGAAGCTGAACGACTGGCGATTCTCGATAGAATCGAGAGCCAGAAACTGAAAGGAAAAGTCGCTGTTCAGCGATTCAAGGGATTGGGTGAAATGAATGCGCTACAGCTCAGGGAGACAGCCATGGCGGTCGATACAAGACGCCTGGTGCGTTTGAAGATTGACAATGAAGACACTGCTAATGAATTACTGGACATGCTGTTGTCCAAAAAACGGGCTTCGGATAGAAAATCCTGGCTCGAGAGTAAGGGCGATCGAGCCGAGATAATATAAATCATCAGGAATAGCTTATGAGCGATCTAATTGGGCCCGATTCCACTGAATCTCAGTCGCTAGCGGAATTTACTGAAAAAGCCTATTTGAATTATGCAATGTACGTGATTAATGATCGTGCTTTGCCTCATATTGGCGACGGCTTGAAACCCGTTCAGCGTAGAATTGTTTTTGCCATGTCTGAGCTCAGGCTAAATGCCGATGCCAAATATATGAAGTCTGCCAGGACCATTGGCGATGTGATTGGCAAATATCATCCCCATGGTGACTCGGCCAGTTATGAAGCGATGGTGCTGATGGCACAAAGGTTCACCTATCGATATCCTTTGGTAGATGGGCAGGGCAATTGGGGGTCTCCGGATGATCCAAAATCCTATGCTGCCATGCGCTACACAGAATCCAAATTGACTCGATATGCGGAGGTCCTACTCGCTGAATTAGGCCAGGGTACAGTGGATTGGGCCACCAATTTTGATGGCACTATGGAAGAGCCCCTGGCCTTGCCTGCCAGACTACCCAACCTGCTGCTGAATGGCGGTACTGGAATAGCGGTTGGTATGGCCACAGATATCCTGCCTCATAATTTAAATGAAGTGGTCAGTGCCTGTCTGCGACTGCTGGATCAACCCGGTGCAACCACAGCGGAGCTGATGGACCATGTTGTTGGTCCAGATTTTCCCAGCGGAGCTGAAATTATTTCTACTCCAGAGGAAATCAGACAAACCTATGAAACAGGCCGGGGATCGGTACGGGCAAGAGCTATCTATGAGATAGAAGATAACGATATCGTTATTACGGCACTGCCATACCAGGTCTCAGGCACCAAGGTCCTAGAACAGATCGCTGCGCAGATGCAGGCGAAAAAGCTTCCTATGGTCGCTGATCTGCGTGATGAATCAGACCACGAGAATCCCA
>JAPKEK010000162.1 GCA_028822125.1 Pseudomonadales bacterium
GGTTAATTTTCTCATCGTTCCACCTCCCACACTGGTCAGATTAATCATCAGGGCAACTCATCCGGGCGCCCTGCCGACTATAAACAGCTAAACACCGCCTATATATACTGGACTATACACTTTGCAGCTAGCAACTCCGATATAAATTGATCAAGGCACTGTACCCACCCAACTCTGCAATGCGTGCCATTACGCGATATGCTCACTGATAACCCCAAGACAGACATTCCTAATGAAAGAAAGCTGGACGTTTCATCACATCGGCATAGCTGTTGTTGACCTTGACAAATCAATGCAAGATTATGGCACCCTGACTGCACAGACATCCTTCAAACAGACGTTTGTTATTGACAGCAGCAAAGCTGCAGAATACCTGGTCTATGGAAAACCGCCTGACCCCGTCGTGCGAACCCGAGCCGTGATGGGCCAGGTCGGCCCGCTGGGCGTAGAACTGCTCCAGCCTGTACAGGGCGACACCGTACACAGTGAATTACTCGAAGCAAAGGGTGAAGGTGTCGGCCATATCGCATTTACCGTTGAGGATCTTGAAGCCGAGACGGCACAACTGGAGGCGCAGGGCTTTGAGGTTATTCTGAGTATTAAGCCGGCTGGCGGTAACAATCGCAGCGCCGTTTATATCGATACCCGGGGCAGGTTAAGCGGTCTGATCATTGAACTCATGCAAGCATAGTAGGCGGCGATCATGGTACTCCTCCAAGCGCCGTCAAAGCCCATCGACGCCCTTGTAACAGCGAGATCCATTCTAGAGCCGCGCTAACTAGAAATTCACTGCACCGCCACACACAGACAGTGTCTGACCGGTAATATAATCGCCCAGATCGGTAACAAAGAATTCCATCACCTTAGAGATGTCTTCTGGTTCTGCCAACCGGTTCAACGGCACGCCTAGCTCTTTTGAGACATCATTAACACGCCGAAAAGACTGCCGCATTAACCTTTCAGTCGCCACATAAGCAGGCGCCAGGCAATTTACGGTTATGTTGTATTGACCCAGTTCCTGGGCAAGATACCGGGTATAGGCGATCACACCCGCTTTAGCCACGCCATAGGAAGCATAGACGCCGGCCCCCTGGGATCGCAGACCTGCCTGGGAAGATGTATTCACAATGCGCCCCCAGCCCCTAGGTCGCATGTGTCCTGCAGCAGCCTGGGAACAGAAAATCGTACCCATCAGATTACGATCAAGGGTTGCAGTCAGGTCCTGGAAGGATACTGACGAGGCAAAACTATCAGCCGGCTTTCCAGCGATACCGCCGGCATTGTTAATGAGTATATCAATGTGGCCAAAATCGCTGACTACCCGATCAACCATGCCTTTCGCTTCGTGTTCATCGCAGACATTCGCCTCATAGCCGATACAACGTACATTGTGACGGCTAACCAGCGCCTCGATGGAATCCGCTTCAATGTCCTCATCGAATTCCTTAAAAGACTCCAGGTTGATATCGTTAACAGCGACATCAGCACCGAGCTCAGCCAGTCGCAGCGCATGTGCCTGGCCAATTCCCCGGGCTGCACCCGTGACCAGGGCAACCTTGCCTTTAAGTTTCTGTTCCATCTTAGTTACTGCCCCTTTGTCTTGCTGTTACAAACCCTGGACCGGTGATTCCCACTGATCCGAGATAACATCGATCAGCGCTGGGCCTTCAGGGTTACGTTCATTTTCCAGAGCTACCCGAAACTCCTCAATATTAGTCGCCGTGTAACCGCGAGCACCGAAACCTCTGGCCACGGCGGCAAAATCAATGTGCGAGAAGTCTGTAGAAACATAGTTCTGATCGTAATAATTCTTTTGTACATGTTTTATCCAGCCGAGGGTGTCATTATTGAAGATGATGGATAGTATCGGCAGCGAAAAACGATTCATAACCTCCATCTCCTGCAAAGAATAACCAAACCCACCATCACCGGCAAAGTGCAGGATACGAGTCGCCTTTTCCCTGGCCAGGCTGGCCCCGATCGCAGCCGGAGAACCCCAGCCAAGCCCAGCCAGGCCTCTTGGCGCGATACAACGCCGACCGGCCTGTGCAAACATCAGGTAGGCCGATGCCCAGCCAGAGGCAAGACTGGCATCGCAGACAACCAGATCCTGATCGGTCAGAAATTCGCTGACCACGCCCATCACAGCCTGAGGGCGAAGCGGAACCGATGTACTTTCCGATTGAGTCTGTTGTTCCAGCCAGTCATCAAGTTGCCTGTTCAGGGCTGCAAAGTCCCAGCTGCAGCTAGCAGCCGTGTCTGCAAGGCCTGCCAGCAATGCCTCCAGGCCGAGTGTTACATCTCCAAGCAGAGGTATGCTATCCGGATAGTTCCTGCCAATTTCTTCCGGGTCTGTATCCAGATGACTGACAGTCTGCTGACGAGAAGGTGAACGATAATTAAACGTAGTAAGCTGGCCCGCCTTGCAGCCCACCAGTAAGACTACATCTGCCTGCTTGCCAATATCCCGTGCTACCGGGTTGCCAAAGGTCCCGGTGACACCAAACACCTGAGGGTGCGTTTCTTCAACCATGCCTTTCCCAGAGATTGATGTCACCAGGGCCGCACCGGTCTTTTCAATGAGTTCTCTTAACTGTGTGTAGCAGCCTGAAATGTGTGCCCCGCCGCCAGCAATAACAACTGGCCTGACAGCACTGCCAAGTAACTCGCAGGCGCGCGTCACTTCTGCTGGATCGGGCGTATTCCGGAAGCGCGGAAACACAGCCCCCTGGCTTCCCTTGACCAGTTCACGAAAGTCAACGTCGGCACTGGCCACATCATCGGGTATGCACACCACCACAGGGCCGGGTTTTCCTGTGGTAGCGACTCGCAGCGCCTGCTGGACAATATTATCAATAGACTTCGGATCAGTTACCCGGACCTGCCACTTACTCACTGGCTCGAACATTTCCAACTGGTCCATGGCCTGTGAAGCATTACCGCGAGTACGACGGTGTTCCCAACCACGGGCAACATCAGAGACGATCGCCAGCAGCGGAATTGACGAACAGTATGCTTCGGCCAGAGGCGAGACCAGGTTAGTTGCACCCGGGCCCACCGTGGCATCACAAACCCCGATACGCCCGGTGACTCTGGCAAAGGCATCGGCAGAATAACCGGCGCTGCGCTCATCACGCATCAGGATATGCTCGATACGGCCCTGATATTTACTAATGCCTTCATACAATGGCAAAGTCTGCCCGCCCGGGACGCCAAACACATATTCAACGCCATTTTCTACCAATAGTTCCGCCAGTCTTTCACCCACTCGCATAATACTCTCCCTGTCTATCCCTTCACTGCCTGCACCGATAGAGGCCAATTATTGATCAATACCACCCATGCACATGTATTTTATTTCCAGGTAATCGTCCAGACCATACCGGGAGCCTTCACGGCCCTGCCCAGATTCCTTCACACCGCCAAAGGGTGCCATCGGATTCGATATAATGCCCTCATTAATGCCGACAATACCGTATTCAAGCGCTTCGGCGACCCGCCATATACGACCAATATCACGGGTATAGAAATAACAAGCCAGGCCAACATTGGTGTCATTGGCCAACTCGATGGCCTCTTGTTCATCCTTGAAACTGAAAACAGGTGCCACCGGCCCGAATATTTCATCCGAGAATACACGCATATCAGGCGTTGCTCCGGTCAGGATAACCGGCGCAAGGAAGGTATCTGCCAGGCCCTGAGTGACGCTTGCATCGGTAATTGGTATCGCTCCTTTAGCAATCGCATCATCGATGAAATCTCTCACATCCTGGGCCGCACCGGCATCAATCAAAGGACCTATGGTCACGCCCTCATCGAAGCCATCACCCACGGTCAGACCAGCCATCGCTTTCTGGAAACGCTGCACAAACTCATCATAAATTGTCTCCTGCACCAGCAATCTATTAGTACAGACACAGGTCTGCCCAGCATTTCGAAACTTACTCAACATGGCGCCTTCAACGGCCGCATCAAGATCTGCATCATCAAACACGATAAAAGGCGCATTGCCTCCTAATTCCATGGAAGTTCGCTTGACTGTTGCCGCACATTGCTCAATGAGTTGTTTTCCGACTTCAGTAGAGCCAGTGAAACTCAGCTTTCTGACCACAGGATTTGATGTCATCTCAGCGCCGATCTCGGCTGTCACCCCGGTCAGAATGTTAATCACTCCATCAGGAATACCCACCCTGCGAGCGAGTTCGGCTATGGCATAAGCCGAAAGTGGGGTCGCGTTGGCCGGTTTACACACCACCGTACAGCCGGCGGCTAACGCCGGTGCCAGCTTACGGGTCAACATGGCATTGGGGAAATTCCACGGTGTGATACACGCCACCACCCCCACTGGTTGTTTAATGCAGACAATTCGCTTGTCGCTGTCAGGCCCGGCAATGGTGTCACCATAGATTCGTTTTGACTCTTCTGCAAACCACTCTATGTAACCGGCACCATAAGCTATTTCGCCTTTCGCCTCAGCCAGGGGTTTACCCTGTTCTGCTGTCAGGATGCGCGACAGGTCATCGATATGTTCCAGCATTGCCTCGAACCAGCTGCGAAGTAAATCCCCTCTTTGCCTGGCGGTATAATGCTTCCAGGTTTTCTGAGCCGCTTCTGCCGCAGAGATCGCTCTGCGTGTCTCCAGCATTCCACATCGCGCCACTGACGTGATCACCTGACCATTGGCAGGGTTGATCACATCCAAGGTTTGCTGATTGTCGGCATCAAGCCATTCACCATTAACAAATGCCTGGTGCCTGAGCAAACCCGGATCATTCAGTTTTAAGTCCATTTCACCCTCCTAACGTTGATTACATTGGCCGCCATCTATGGTGATGGTTTTACCCGTGACATAATTGGACAGGTCCGTTACCAGAAATTCAACAACCCTGGCGCAATCTTCAATGGTACCTTCACGACGCAGCGCAATATACTTTGACAGATACTGACGGTCGCCCAGACGACCGGTCCTTATAATGCCCGGTGCAATACAGTTGACATTGATGTTGTGAGGTCCAAGTTCCTGCGCCAGCGATCGCGTATAGTGAATGATCGCGGCCTTGGCAACGCCATAGGGATGATATCCGGAACCGGCTTCCAGCCCAGCCGTAGACGACACTGTAACGATCTTGCCAGACGACTGTTTTATCATATGCGATGAAACAGCCATACAGGTGTACATACAGCTATTGAGATTGGTATTGATTACCCGTTGCAGCACGTCTTCATCGCACGCTGCCGGTGTGCCCCGGGTATTGAGGTCGGCGACAGCATCTGCCCCGCCTGCCTCGATTTCATCAGCGAATTGGGCGGTACCGCCACCGGCGTTACAGACAGCGATATCAATCCTGCCAAGTTCAGCGAGTACTTCCTCAATGGCTGTAAAAGTTGAATCGCGAGAGGTAAGATCGGCCTTTATTTCAATTGCCCGCACATTGAACTGCTGGCATTCAACGGCGACCGACTCGGCAGTTCGAAGCTTCGCTTCAAATTCATAGACATCGCCTGATCTGAGATTACGATCGATAATAGCTACATCAGCACCCAGTGAAGCCAGGCGAAGCGCATAGCCCCGCCCCAAGCCCCTGGCACCGCCGGTGATGACGGCAACCTTGCCTTTTAGTTTCTGCTCCATTTTAACTCCTTAATAATCAGCCGGTCTGAAAGGCAACCCGGAATTTGTTATTTCCAGTCAATTTCCTCTTTAAATATTTTTTCGTCGCGGTTACCCACTATTCACACGAGCCTTTCCAATCAGGCTACCAGGTATCGATGAAAGGATACTTTTTAACCGTGCGTGCTACACGCGGTGGTAGACGCTTTAAACTACTGGCGATCCAGGCCCGGGTATCAGCTGGGTCTATCACATCATCCAGACCGCCACCGGCACTGGCATTGATGGCCTTAGCGCTCTCATAAGAGCGCTCCACCCGCCTGGCAAACTCACTGCTTCGCTGCTCCGGATCTTCAATAGCGGCGAGCTCATTGCGAAAGCCGAGCTTAACTGC
>JAPKEK010000163.1 GCA_028822125.1 Pseudomonadales bacterium
CGGCCGTGACCACCATGGGCGTACCATCAAAGTAGGCGTTGAACAGTTGCCCCGACCCCTGGCGGGTTCCTGCCGCCAGGTGTACGTTGACAAACGCGGCTTTACGACAGGTACGGGCATATCCATCGGCCGCGGACAGCACCAGGGATTCATTGAGCAACAATATAGGTTGTACTCCCGGTACCGTTAGAAAAGCATCGAAGAATCCGGCTTCGGCACTGCCGGTGTTGGTAAAGGCATAATCCACCCCCTGGGCTACCAGCTGATGCATCAATAGTTCACCACCGGTGCCGACAACTTTTTTCCCGTTCACTGCCTCCTCCTTTTGTTATCTTATAATCTGCGTCTGCTTTCAAGCATAGGGTTGTTAGTCTTTAATGGGAACCTCGTAGTCTGCTAATTTACCAAACTGTTTCGGCATGGTTTTGGCTCCTGTGCCTACTAGGGCGCCTTATTCCATACGCCGTGTTTTTGCCTTTTGCCTATAATTGTGTGACCGCACCGATGCTGCATTATTTTATTTGCTAGATAATCCTCTGCGCTCGAAAAGACGCGAGGTCTTCACTGGAAAAACCCAGCTCGCCCAGAATGGCATCGGTGTGCTCGCCCAGGGTAGGAGGTCGTTTCGGTTTCATATGTTTTATTTTGCTGAATTCCAGTGGCAGCCTGGGCAGCGGGTAGGGCCCATCAACGCCAGGGTATTCAATATCTGTTAGGTAGTTCATGGCGTGCACCTGGGGATGCTCCAGTGCTTCCTGGGGTGATAGCACTTCACCACAGGGGATTCTGGCGTGGTCGAGTTCGCTGACCACTTCGTCCGTGGTTCGGGTAATGGTCCATGCCTGCATGCGCTTGCTGATCATGTCAGCATGCTTACCACGACTGGCATCGGATGCAAAACGCGGGTCTGTTAACCAGTGGTCTCCTCCCATGAGATGCGCCCAACGTTCAAACAGGGGTTGGCCGATAGCGCTTACCAAAACCCAGCCATCTCGAGTCTGATAGGTATCAGAAGGTGCCGCGGTTTGACCGCGGTTACCGGAGGCGACGCGATTGATTCCGGTAATCGCCTGTTCAATCAGTGTACCACCGGCAACGGTCAGTGCAGAGGCGAGCAGTGCACCCTGAACCTCCTGGCCTTCACCGGTCTGGTTGCGGTGCATGATGGCCGCCAATATAGCGATGGTATTCAGCGCGCCTGTGGTGAAGTCGACATAAGGGTGAAAATTACGCATCGGCTTATCTGCTGTCCCGGTCATGTGCAGGTTGCCGGACATTGCCTGGGCGACACCATCAAACCCGACCCGCTCGCCGAAGGGACCTGCGGCACCAAATGCTGTACTGCTGGCCAGTATGATGTCGGGTTTGATCAGGCAAAGTGCAGGGTAATCGATACCGATATCCTTGAGGCCTGCCTGAGGCATATTGGCCAGAACCACATCTGCCGATTTAATCAGTCGCTGTTTGATGACTTCAGCGCCGGGTTTCTTCGGATTCAATGTCATGCCGCGTTTATTCCGGTTCAGATGCAGGAAGGTTGAACCAACCTCACCGTCAGGGTGACCCGGGTTCACTGGCGTTGTGAAGCGGTCCTCACTTCCGGAGACTTTCTCAATGCGGATAACATCTGCGCCAAGATCGCCCAACAGGGCGCCGCAGAAAGGCCCCGCAATATACCGACCAAAATCCAGTATTCGTACCCCTTCAAGAATATTCATGGTTGCAACCATATTTTAAAAAAACAAAATAGCACAGAAGGGCTGGGCTGTAATACAGCCGTGAAAGGACTTGCACTTAACCCTTGATGAAGCAGGAACGATCGGGTTTAGTGAGGTATAGGTTATCAAGATAAACAACAGCAGAGTGATTATCTGTGCTAATGGCAACAGCATTGCCAAATATGACAATTCAGTACAGCGTGAGCCCCACTATTTTATAAATGATTGAGCTTTAGTTGTAACAACATTAGGACTTGTACCCAGCTGCTGGTAGGGCCAGCGTTTTTCTTTATCGCCTTCTATTGATTCCTTCTGCAGTAGCCCTGTGTATTTTGGAGTAGAGAAAACCGAGTATCGCTCAGCGGGATTTGCCGCACACCATCATTTTACTTGGCATGATGTGCACATAAAAAGTGACCCCGACGGGTATAGCCATTGCCAGGGGCTGGGCGGAAAATAAGGGTTTAGTTTCAATTGAAGGATTTGTCGCAGACCTATTGCTTAAGACAGGTCGTACTTGAAATACCTGTTGCAATCAGAATATCCCGGTCTCTGACTTCAAGCATTGTTGTTGCCAGACCCTGGTTGATGGATGCCAGTTGGCAGGTTGAAACCAGGTAGGCAGGTGTGGCACCTTCCAGACAAAAGCGTAGAGATAAGTCAGGATTAGGCATGGCCAATGGTTTGCCTTTAAGGGCTGCAGCAACGGGTGGCCCCACGGAAAGATCCGCAGCGATGCAGGCGGCCTCCTGTAATGAACCGGATTCCCAGAGAGTGTCACAGGCTGTAACGATTCCTTTTGAAGTCTTGCCCAGCAGTCGGGGCCTGAAAGTACTGATCAACGGTATTTTCTGTTTTGCCGGTTCTTTCCATACGCGGCCATCATCAGGGTGCAGGACGTCTTCATCAGGCTCTGGTATGCCTTTAACGTCTACGGGTTCAAGGGCAGAAGCGTTAACGAAAGAGACGGTTCCGCGGGTGGCCAGCTTACCGTCATGCCGTGATATATCAACGCTAATGGTGCTCAGTGATCTGCCTATGTTTAAAGGCGTTGCAACGACCTTTGCAGGCCCGGGCGGGAAATTCCTGATAAACCTGGCGTCGATACCAATGGGCGTACGATCGAGTGTGAGCGTCCTTGCGGCATCAATGCAGATCGCGGCCAGCACACCACCATTGGTTCCGCCAAAGCCACCATTAAGCGATTCATCCAGATGATAAATCAAGCTCGCGTCAGCTTGCTGAGTAGAAAACAGCTCGCGAAATGTCTCCGTCATGAATTTGCGCCTGGCTCGAAGCTGGCGTGAGCTTGTGAGAGTAAAATGGTGCCTGCCTGGTTTTCTGCCTGGACGATAGCTTCACCAGGCGATGTAATCCACATTTTTGTAATGATCTGGTCTTCAAATTCGGCCCGTGCGGCAAATCGTCCTGACATGGATTTGAACCTGTTTGGATTTCCATCGCAGAGTCCCGTGAGGATGGCTCGACCGACAAAGCCGTAGGTGCACAAGCCGTGCATAAAGGGTTTGTCATAGCCTGCTTTTTGAGCAAAACCAGGGTCAATGTGCAATGCCACGCGATCACCGGATAGTCGATAGAGAGCACCCTGCTCTTCCTGGGTCTGGTGGCAGATGACGATATCGGGGTCTCTGCTGGTAGGGACATCCCGGCCTTTGCCAGCGGGTCCGGGATCACCACCAAAACCGCCGCCGCCAAAATAGAACAAGGTTGCATGGGTCTTGAAAAGAAGGCCATCAGCATCTTCGGCTTCTGCTGTAACGCCGATTATGCCGTTATCACCTTTATCCCAGACTTCAGAGATTCTGCTATTTAGAGTCACTGTTGCTTTGGCGGGCAAGGGTCTTAAGACTTCGACTTGCTGCTCACCGTGCAGCAGACGCTGGATTTTGAGCTTGACCGCCAGGCGCAGGTTGCCCAGTGATCGCATGCCTGGGATGACCGCATAAGTGGGTAAAACCAGTGGTCCTCGACCTTCATAGAGGAAATCAAGTTCGCGACCGGGTTTTGCACCGACGCCCAAGGCATAAAGCATGGTGTCCTGTTCATTCCAGGAAATGGCTATGGGTGGAAATTGTGTACCGATCAGATCGTTGCTGAGGCTGTCGTGAATCATGTTAGGTCCCGCCTTTCTGGATGCCCTGTTACTGCAATTTATCTGTCAAGCATAAGCGGCGAGCGGAATCAGAACAACAGCCGCAATTAAAGGAAATTTTCCTGTTTCTGAGTGGGTCACAGTACCGCCCCATCAGGCTGACGACGATGAGTGTTTGCCGTGAGTCGGAGGCTGAAGCACAGCCATTTAACAATATACAGAGGACGCAAGCCCGCGCAAGGATCGTTCTAGCGCAGTTGACAGTCTCTTTGTAGTGGCGGTTGCCGAGCTTGGGCAGGGTAGACAAACCCTCTGCGGGGATTGTATGTTTAGCGCAGTCCGGATGATAAATGCCTCAGGCAACAGAAGATGGATTTGGAAGTACTTGCGCATGTTTCCATGCTGTTTCCAGAAGCCCCTTTTTGTGGAAGGATCTAATGAGCTGGTGCTAACAATGTCATGACAGGTGGCAAGCAATGGTGAAGAATCTGAAGTTCGGTATTTTTGACCACATGGAATTCAATCAGGCTTCTCTCGGAGCGCTCTATGAAGAGCGCTTGCAGATGCTCGAGTATGCTGACAGTGCCGGATTCTGGTGTTATCACAAAGCGGAGCATCACTTTATACCGTTGGATGCAGCGCCTTCGGCTAACGTGTTTCTTGCCGCAGCGTCGCAGCGAACCTCCTCCATAAGGTTAGGCTCTTTGGTCTATCTATTGCCTTTTTATAACCCGATCAGGCTGATTGAAGAGATCTGTACATTAGATCATCTTTGTAGGGGGCGGCTTGAAGTGGGCGTCGGCAAGGGAATTTCCCCTGCCGAGCATTCCCTTTGGGGGCGTGACCCTGAAGGTGCCCGGTCGCGATTCGAAGAAACCTTTGAAATTCTGAGGTTGGGATTAGCAAGCGAGACGATAAACCATAAAGGAACCGAGTATCATTACGATGGTCTTGTCGTTCCGCACAGGCCAAAACAGCGACCCCATCCGGCAATCTGGTATCCGGGTAATTTTAACTATGCGGGTCAACACAGACTTAATACCGTTGTCGGGGGCCCTGCTGATCTAGTCGCACAAAGTATCCAGTCCTATAAATCGTTAGTAGCAAACCCGATAAAAGACTGGAATCCGGGGGTTACTAAACCCATTATTGGTGCAACCCGCCATATCTATGTTGCTGCTAGCCGAGAACAGGCCAGGGACAGAGTTATCAGGGCCTATCCTAAGTATCATCAGAATCTGTCAACCCTGTTCAAAAAATATGATATACCTTTCGCCAATGGAGATCCCAGCCTGGGCGGTAATGTTGAATTGGCGTTATCTGTAGGAGCGCTGATTGCTGGCTCGCCAGATGATGTTGCAGACCATATAAAAGATCTTGTAGCCAAAACATCGGTAGATTACCTGGTGTTGGCTTTTGCCTGGGGTGATCTGCTGCATCAGGAGACCATGGCTTCAATGCGTTTGTTCGTTGATGAAGTGATGCCGAGGTTTAAACAGTGATGTCGGTATGCAGCCGATTAGCGAATGTTATCGGCTATCTTGATTGGCATCAGACGGCTTGGCACGAGTGATGGCATGCTGTCCCGGTGAGTTGCAATGCATTCCACGCTCTGGATATCGCAGCAATGGTGCAGCTTTTTTATCGGAGAGCCAAGGGCAAAGATGCATACATTGCCTTAGCATTGCCTTTGCCGAAGCTCAGAGACCTGCACCAGAGCCTGGTTTTGACTGTGGTCGAAGATCTTGACAAATACAGGGTAACGAACCGGATTTTTTATAGTCATGGCATCTACTAGTGAGCCACCTTCTTTCACACTGGCCAGAAATCATCGGCAATGCGAGATCATACTTAAACGGGGTACGCTTTGACCTGCCAGCGCCAGGTGATTACAGTTGATGGAAGGGTTTAACGACCCCGGTAATTAAAGATTGCGGGTCACAACAAACTAGAAACCGGAATTTCCTGACAACTGGTGTGCTGAACAGCCCAAGATTATGGCTTATCCGGGCGGGATGCTGTCAGCACATAGCATGAGTGTTTTTTCATATCGAATAGGTCGAGTTGAGCCTGTCCTCTGGTTGATCAAAGAACGACTTCGTCCATGCGTTTTTAGAGATGCCCTTTCAGGAGTGAGGCAAATGCGATGCGACCTGCACCGTTTT
>JAPKEK010000164.1 GCA_028822125.1 Pseudomonadales bacterium
CGTTATTACATTTTAGTGGTTGGGTCTTAGCAAGCAGCGGCTAACCCGTAAAAAGATAAAGCCTTTCAAACGGAATTCCTAACTCAGGGCGCGCTTACATTATGACGCTTTTATAGTTTATTTATGTTTTGATTTGTGGATTGTTGCTGGCTGTCCTGGCTTCTTTTAATTCCTTTCTGGCCAGTCTGCTCAAAAAAGCGATATCGGCACCGAGGCTGACAAAATTAAAACCCAGGTCCAGATAGCGCAGGGAGTATTCCAACGAAAGGGTATGGATGCCAGCTGCCACGCCGTTTTTTTGACAGGCCGCCAGTATCTTTTTTACGGCAACGAGATGTTCGGGGTGGCTGTTGTCTCCTGTCGGCGCCATATTCAGGGCATAGGCTAGATCCGACGGTCCAATATAAGCTGCATTTACACCTGGCGTTGACAGGATATCGTCTAGATTCTCCAGCGCTTCAGCAGTTTCAATCATTACGATACAAGCCATGTGCTCATTGGCCTCCTGGATGTATCCGGGGCCGCCATACAGGGCTGCACGGATAGGACCAAGAGAGCGCATGCCTTCGGGTGGATAGCGGCAAGCTGACACTGCGCGTTCTGCTTCTTCCCGATTATTGACAAGCGGGACAATAACACCATAGGCACCCGCATCAAGAACTTTCATTATTTCATAGGGTTCATTCCAGGGAACTCTAACAAAAGGCAGAGTCGAGGTTGTTGAAATGGCCGGTAGAATCCGTTTGATGTCATTAAAATCCAACAGGCCATGCTGCATGTCCAGACATAACCAGTCGAAACCAATATGAGCCATGGTCTCAGCGCTATGGATTGAATCAATTGACAACCAGCCTCCAATCGTCTGCTTATTTTCACGCCAGGCATTAAGAACATGGTTTTCTCTCACTACGATCTCCTGTTAATTTGGATGGGCAGGTAATAATTACATTATGGATGAGTCAATGCATTGACTATTTGTTGTCTGACTTGATCTTTGAGGTCATCCAGGTCAGCAAGGGTCAGCAGGTTGGTGGCAACGGGCTGATGAATCTGCATGCTGACCTGGCCCGGTTTCCAGTCCGTGGTTCCGTTTGGAACCAGTTCGCCGGTATTGTGAAGACTAACTGGTAAAATGGGTAGCCCCAGTTCGATGGCTAACCTGAAGGCGCCTTTTTTGAAAGGCAAGACATCGTTATCATCAGATCGTGTACCTTCAGGGAAAAACACAATCGCCATGCCGTTTTTTATTTTTTGTGATGCTTGATTAATACTGGAGATGGCCGATTGAGGATTAGAGCGATCAATCAGGATGTGCCCCATTGCTCTGCAGGCAGAGCCCAGTATAGGTATTGATCCCAATTCCTTTTTCATGACCCATTTGAATTCCACTGGGGAAAAACCATAGATAAGATAAATGTCAATCAAGCTCTGATGGTTGGCTGCAATGACATAGGATTGGCCAGGCTGGACGTTGCTCCTGCCAGCCACGGTTGCTTTGATTAGGCAGCAGCGAAGATTGATTCGGGCCCATCGTGTTGCCAGGGTTCTGGATCCGAAATCAGCGAGGCCAATAAAAGATAACAGGATTAATATCGAGCCGGCTAACGAAGTCGTCACTATCAGGACCGGATAAATGGCGAACCATTTGTAACAATTTGAAATGGCTTGAATCATGTCTCGGAACCTACCAGTATGTCGGTAACATTGTCGAAGATTCGTTTTTCAAGGCTGCGCCGTGTCGGCAGCAATCGGTACTTCTCCGGCTACCGTGGTTCTAAGCATTTCCCTGCGATGACCTTTGTAATCGGATGTGGCGCAGTGTTGGGTACATCGGTTATCCCACATGGCAAGCGTTCCCGGCTGCCATGATAGCCGCGAGGTGAGAGAAGGACTTACGGCCAGTTTATTCAGGTAATCCAGTAATGGTTTGCTTTCTGCTTCGGTCATAGCTTCAAAACGTATCGAATAAGTTGGGTTAATCCACAGTGCATTTTGCCCGGTTACCGGGTGTTGTCGAACTACTGGATGGATCTGTTCAACAGGCTGCTGTTTATCATAGTGTATTTCCATATTCTCCAGATGGTCGCCAAGGGTGCTGTCAGGGCCGTATGATCGTACGGCACTGTGAACACAGTTCAGGCCTGACAGCAGCCGTTTCATTCCGGGTGATAGAATTTCATAGGCTTTGTATAGATTGCTGTAGAAGGTATCACCACCTGCTGCTGGCGTATCGACGGCATACAGTAAGGTTCTGCTGGGAGGGCGGACCTGGAAGGTGAAATCAGTATGCCAGCCGGCACCAAAACTATGGGCTGATTTCTCATTGGCCTCCTTGATAATGGGGACCACATCGGGCCAGTCGCTCAGGCCCGTCAGATAAGGGGTCTTGCCTAATCCACCGATACGTTCGGTCAAGGCGTGCAGGGAGGCTGGGCACAGGCTTTGTCCTCTGATAGCAATGACCAGATATTCGTGGAACGCCTGTTCAAGCAGTTCGAAATCCATGTCGCTGATATCATTAACATCGATTCCAGTCACTTCGGCGCCCAGGCTGCCGGAGATCGGGGTTATGGATAACTTAGCCATGGTGGATCTGTCAATGAGTGGATTTTAGTCATACTGGAGTATAAGTTGATGGTTGTGGTTTAGGGAAGGTTAAATTGGAGGTCGGCTCACCGCAACAACACGGGCCCATTTCTGGTTGTCTAAATTATTGACTAAGATTCGTAAGTTCGATATATAAATATTGGCCTTGACGAACCTCTGGGTTGACGGTTTATCTCAGAACTGGATTGCTGAAGCTGCTTAATTTAAGGATATTTTGGTTGTAAAGATTTCAGGATGATCAGCAATAAAGCTAATTCATTTTTTTATTATATTGTTCAATTGATAAATTATAGTTAGTCTACTCCTACGGTTATTTTCAAAATGCTTTTCGCCACTTGTTTTTTCTACTTGTTTTCGCCACTTGTTTTCGCCCCTTAAAGGAGCAGAAATGCCATGAGTTTGTTAACTGGATCTAACGAGCGAGCTTTCAACGCAGAAAATTGGTGCTACCCCCCGCATAACCGGGCCAGTTTTCAGCAAGTCCAACAGTTAGTTCCAACGATTCGGCTCAGCCGAGGAAGCGAAGCCTTCAGGCCATTCTCCGAGCGTATCAAGAATGTCTCCGGAATAACGTATGCTGGATCGGGTGGTGAATCGCGGGCCGTTCAACAGATGCTCGATGAAACCTACACTGACGCATTTCTGGTGACTAAAAATGGAACGCTGATTGCCGAAGAGTATCGCAATGGAATGGGTGCCGATTCACACCATCTGCTCAATTCAGTATCGAAATCTTTCCTTGGCATGCTGGTCGGGATCCTGGCCGCAGAAGGTAAGCTAGATCCCAACGAAAAGCTGGTCACTTATGTTCCCGAATTTTCCGAAACCGCATTTCAAAAAACCACACTGCAACAGGCATTAGACATGACGGCTGCGGTCAAGTTCGGGGAAGACTACGATGACCGGCAAGCTGACTTTTGGCAGGAAACTGCCGTTGTAGGTTGGCGACCAGCGCTTGTAGACGAGCACTTGGCAAAGACTTTGTTTCAATTCGCATGCGGTTTAAAGGATACAGAGTAGGTTGACGGTGAGCATTTCCACTACCGCACCGTACTCACGAATGTCATTGCTATGGCTATTGAACGTGCTACTCAGCAATCAGCAGCAAAACTGGTAGAGGAAAAAATTTGGCAACCATTGGGCCCTGAGCAGGATGCTGCGGTGGTGGTTGACTCCAGTGGGTTTCCCTATTTTGGTGCAGGCATGAATGCCTGCGCACGGGACTTGGCTCGTTTCGGGGAAATGCTTGCGCAAAATGGGCGGTATAACGGAAGACAAATCGCACCTGAAAGGTGGGTCGAAGATACCGCTGACGGCAATGAGCAAGTCAAAGCACTGTTTGCCGCCGGTGCTTATTCTGGATTGTTTGCTGGTGGGCATTACCGTAATCAGGTATGGGCTGACTCAACCAGGGGGCTTCTCGTTTGTATAGGTATTCATGGTCAAATAATCTACGTAAACCGAAACACGGGTGTGGTGGTGGTCAAACTGTCAACTCACCCAAATTCTGCTGTACCCCTATATGATGATACGTTCGCAGGGATGTGGGCGATAACCATAGGCGTATAGGCGTATAGGCGTATAGGCGTTGGTGTGGTATTGGAAATGATGTATGGCGTTTATCTTGACAGCTCGATTTCTTCAATGAGAGCATGTAATCCAGAAGATCCTAGATCACACAAGGAGGCCGCCTAGGTCGCAACTGCCTCCATTGAGGACTGCAGCAACCGGTCAATCGTATTATACCGTTGAATTAGCCTAACCAAAGATCACCCTGCCTGACAAGAAAACTCATCAGGGATTGACTTTTCCACCTGTCGGACAAACTTGTACCGATTACCCTCAAGTTCTAGTGAAATCATGGGTCCACTCTACTCAAGATAACGTTTACTCACTCTACTCGAGATAACATACACCCTCAAGTTGGGCCCAAAGTTTTTGAGACTAAGCTCATACACTGAAAAGAACACTGTTGGTGACTTTGCAAATAGGTCAATCATCACCTGATTAGTGACTCATCAGTCGCAAAGAATGAGCCTTTCCAGCAAATGCACAGCATCGATTCCTGAAAACCAATGACCCCTGAAATTGGCTCAGCTGCGGCAAGACTAGAAACGCTGGACATGGGAATCTGTGCCCTCAACTACAGGGTAAAATCAAGCTATCTGTTCCACATATTTTCCCAGTAATCACCAACCTGCTTGTTCCCAATCCAGAACAACCCAGGCTTGATTTTGACATTCTTGAGCCAATGAATTCCGTTAACGTTGCGTCTGCCGATGCGTTGGGTCGGCGTATCGCATCGCCATAGGTCCCCATTGCCGCAGTCTTACACTTACATTAAGTGATCCATCACTAATTCGAACAGACAGACCTGAGACAGCCTTAACCGCAGACAGTAATGGTTTTCCACTCAATGTTGCTGTGTCCTGTCAACCATATCAGCGGGCTCGATTGGAACGTCTATGACTGGGCATTCCCGCAGTTACATCACCAGATCTGCTATCTGTCTGGAGCGGCTCACAGTCAGAGCTGACGTCCAACAATGTGGTTCGTCCCATGAACGACGGTGCTGCTGGGTGACCTCCCAGGACTTTCAGCCAGCCAATGCAGGTCACCGGGTTTTTGTGGATCAGCCCGTTTACGTTAAAATGAGTGAATTCCATCATTCGCAGACTAACAGGAGAGTTTCTTGGTACAGGATAAATCGATCTTTTTAAAGATTATTGACAACGATATACCAACAGAAAAAATTTATGAGGATGATCTGGCAATTGTCATCAAAGATATCCAACCGCAGGCGCCCACTCACATCCTCATCATACCTAAGGAGCCCATTGCCCGGCTGGTGGATGCAACCGAGGATCATGCCATGCTGTTGGGCCATTTGCTTCTCGTCGCCGGTAAGGTTACCAGAATGCTCGGTATAGATGACGCTTTTCGCCTGGTGATAAACAATGGAGAGGCGGCGGGACAGACGGTTTTTCATCTGCATCTGCATATTCTCGCGAACAAATCCTTTGCGGAAACGGGACTCGGAAAGGAGTTCAGTTAGGTGGGAAAGGCCAAGTAGATGAGCTTGGAAGTAGATTACATTGTGGTTGGTGCCGGTTCGGCAGGCTGTGTCATGGCAAGACGGCTGGCTGAGCACCATTCTGTGCTGTTACTTGAGGCTGGTTCGAAAGCCTGGGCCTGGGATTTTCGCCTACATATGCCGGCTGCCCTTTCGGAGGTGCTTGCCACTGATCGATACAACTGGTTCTACCACTCAGAGCCTGAGCCGCATCTTAATCAAAGGCGCCTGTATTGTCCCCGAGGCAAGGTGCTGGGTGGATCTTCAGCAATTAATGGCATGATTTTTGTTCGTG
>JAPKEK010000165.1 GCA_028822125.1 Pseudomonadales bacterium
CAGGGTAGAAGGTATGGTATTTGCCCGCCTGCTGACCAGTCCCATGCCGCACGCCAGGATCAAGCATATAGACGCCACCGAAGCGCTGGCCATGCCGGGCGTGATTGGCATGCTGACAGCCGATGACCTACCGGCGGTAACGTCCCCGCAGAAACCGACGTTGACCAATGAACCCCATTATGTTGGTGAACCCATCCTGGCGCTGGCTGCAGAGAGTGAAACCATGGCCCAGGATGCACTAGAAAAAATCAAGATAGAGTGGGAACCGCTGCCCTTTACGGTTGACCCTCTGCAAAGCCTCTATCCGGGTGGTGCTAATGCTAGAACCGATGGTAATGTCGCTTATGGTAGAGGTTTTGGTAAACCCCCTGCCATTGAGGAAACCAAGTGGTCTGCGAGGGATTTTGCCGCTGTTGACGAAGACCAGTTGCCCATGGGGCAAGCCCAGGCGGAATGGACCTATGGTGATGTTGAGGGTAATTTCAGCAAAGCTAGTTATATCATGGATGAGACTTTTGTGACCGCCGGGACTTCCCATCATTGCCTTGAGCCGCGTTCCGCACTGGCCTACTGGCAGAACGGTAAGTGCATCGTGCATGGTTCTTCTCAGAGTCAAAGTTTCACCCATCCATTTCTTGCCGGGATGATCGGTATTAAGCCAGAGGATCTGGTATTCATTGGTGAATATTGCGGTGGTGGATTCGGTTCCAAAGGCTTTGCCTACACTGAGATGTCCATTCCTGCCCATCTGTCAAAGAAAATCAATCGTCCGGTGATGATGCGAATCAGCCGCGCCGAGGAATTTTTTGTTGGGTCAGCCAGGCCTGGCTTTCAGGGCAGGGTCCGGTTGGGGTTTGCCGAAAATGGCCGCCTGCTGGCAGCGGATTTACACATTGTTCAGGATAACGGTCCTGATACTGGCTTCAATGATTATATGTCAGCGGCGGGTGCCCTGGCGCTAGTTTATACCCCGGAAGCGATGTCTTTTAAGGGGATACCGGTATCAACCAACACGCCGCCAAGGGTTCCGCAGCGAGGGCCAGGCCAGAATCAGTTAGCCTGTGTGGTTGAACCTCTTCTCGACAAGGCGGCGAAGCACCTCGGTATTGATCGAGTTGAAATTAGAGCCCTTAACGACCCCAACAACGATACTCGTTATGGACCTAAACAGCGTGGCCTTACCAGTGCTTATATGAACGAAGCGCTCGAACAGGGCGCCAAGAAATTCGGCTGGCAGGAAAAGAAAAAGCTCAGCGGGAAAAGAAATGGCACTAAGGTCATGGGTGTGGGTATTGGGCAGGCCTATCACAGTGCCGGCTCCAGCGGTTTCGATGGCCTGGTTGTGCTGACCCCGGAAGGAAAGTTACATATCCATACTGGTGTAGGTAATCTTGGTACTTATTCTCATACGGCAACCTCCCGGGTGGCCGCTGAGGTGCTTAAGTGTGACTGGCAGTCATGTGTTGTTGTCAGAGGGGATAGTCGTAAACACCTGCCTTGGAATCTTGCCCAATTCGGTAGTAATACCTCGTATACCATGACGCGAACCAATTATGTGGCTGCCATGGATGCGGTGAATAAGTTGAAGGAAATTGCGGCTATGGATCTGGGTGGTGAGGCAGATGATTACGACATTGGAGATGAAAAGGTTTTCGCTAAAGAGGATCCTTCCAGGAGCCTGAGTTATGCGGCCGCTGCTCAGCGTGCTATCGAAATTGGCGGTAAGTACAGTGGTCAGGAAGCGCCGGACGACTTAAATGCCATGACCAAAGCTTCTGTAGCCGGTCTGGCTGGGACCGGTCTCATCGGCGTGGCCAAGGATAACCTCGCCTCTGAGGGCACGCCTCCCGCGTTTGCTGCCGGCTTTGTACAAATTGAACTTGATCTTGAAACTGGTGTTTATGAAATTTTAGATTATGTCGGTGCAGTAGACTGCGGTACGGTACTGCATCCTATGGGCCTGGATCAACAGATCAAAGGCGGCGCAGTCATGGGCTTTGGTATGGCAACCAAGGAACGCCACGTTTATGACCCCCAGAATGGTCTGCCTGCTGCAGTAGGCATACATGATTCGAAACTCACCACTTACCTGGATCTGCCTTTGGAGATGCGCACAACCGCCGTTGATATAGCAGATCCAATGAACCCGGTAGGGTCCAGAGGCATTGGTGAGCCTGTCATGGGGTGTGCCGCGGCAGCCCTGTTGTGCGCTATTTCTGATGCGCTTGACGGACATTACTTCAATAGAATACCGATTGTTCCGGATATGATCGTTAATGCAGCCAGTGGTCGTGAGCAGTCCCACGGCACTTTGGCGGTCAATACCTTCTAGGGAGAACAACCATGACCAAAGACATGATGCGAGGGTTTGACCTGTATCAACCAGCTAATCTGGAAAATGCGCTGAGTCTGGTGGATCGCCTGGGCCAGGATGCTTGGCTCATGGCTGGCGGTAATGACAGCCTTGACTGGTTCAAAGACCGGGTCAAGAATCCGGCCGCCCTGATTGACCTGTTAGCCATTGATTCTCTCAAGGGCATACGGGAAATAGCCGGCGGTATCGAATTGGGTGCAACAACGACGCTAACTGAAATTGCGGGTAGTGAATTAATCAGATCGAAATATAGCCTGTTGGCAGAGGCAGCTAGCCATGTTGCCAGTCCTCAGATCCGTAATGTCAGTACCATTGGCGGTAATATCTGCCAGGACACCCGTTGCTGGTATTATCGTTCAGGATTAGATTGCTATCGTGCCGGCGGACAAAAGTGTTATGCCGATACACCCGAAGGTATGAATCGAGAACACTGCCTGTTTGCGGCTGACAGGTGTGTTGCCGTGTCGCCTTCAGATACAGCACCCGCTCTGGTCGCTCTCGATGCGACCTGCGTGATAGCTGGGCCCCAGGGGCAGCGAAGCGTAAAAGCCGAAGATTTTTTCATCGGCCCCGCTGTCGATATAGAACATATGACTGTTCTCGAAGACAATGAAATTCTCACTGCCATTCAGATTCCTGATAGCTGGGCGGGTGCCAGATTCTATTTTGAGAAGGTAGCGGATCGGAAAACCTGGGATTTCCCTCTGGTCAATGTGGCTTCGGCGATGAAAATCAAAGGAAATGTCATTGACGATATTCGTATTGTCTGTAGTGGTGTTGAGTGTGTGCCGAAACGACTTACTGTCGTTGAGAGTGTTGTTAAGGGGAGTCCTGTAGATGATGAAACCGCATCGCTTGCGGGTCAGTCAGCCATACGTGGCGCGACGCCACTGAATTATAATCATTTCAAGATCCCCCTGCTGGACAACCTGGTTCAGCGCGCGATACGGAATAGTTAGCCGGTGACGCTGCTTCGCTACAGTTCAGACGCCTGGGGGCAATCCGTACTGGAAGGCGTTTCCTGGGATTTGCTGGGGATATTTTTCTTCGTGCCAGTCATTGTCATTGTTGTACATGCCCTTTATATGTGGCGTACGTCGCAGTCCAGATAGAGAATTGGTTGCAGATGATCGATGATGCTACCGATGTTAAAGCCGTGCCTGCTGCAGACAAGTCGGTAGAGCGGCATTTGCTGATTGATATCTGCTTTCACTGGCTGTCGGGTTTTTCAGTACTGGTTCTTCTTGCTACAGGATTGTTACCGATAATGGGTATTAAATTTGCCTGGGTCATGAGTCATTGGGTTTCCGGTATGCTGCTGACCTGCATTGTTGCAGTGCATATTGTTAGAGCCTGTTTCTGGCAGGATTTGCGTAGCATGCTGTTTGGCATAAAGGATATTAAAGAAATTAAGGCATTGATGGCGAGAACGCTGAATATGCGGAACGGCGAATTGATTAAGCCTGGTAAATATTCGCCACCACAGAAACTGATGCATCATGGTGTTAGCGTCATTATCCTTGTCACTATTGTTACCGGTATTCTGATGATGGTGAAGATCGATACGCCCTGGTGGCAGCGCGATTTGTACTGGTTGTCTGCTGAAAATTGGGGAGTCGTTTACGTGGCACATGGCTTTGCAGCTTTGTTCTTGCTGTCAGTCGTGATGATTCATATCTATTTTTCACTGAGACCTGAAAAGGGTATGTATCTGCGGTCCATGATTTCCGGCAGGATCAGCCGACAGGAATTTATTAACCAGCACGATCCTGAAAGGTGGATTGTTGAAAATAAGGAACAAACAGATGGTGAGTGAAAATAACACGCTGCTTGATGAGCGCATCAACAGCATAGAGGCAGCTTATGAATTCATGCTTGCCTATGCCGCGCAAGGCCACGAAAAATCAACAGGCTCCCGGCCAGCGCATGAACAGGAGATCTACTCGTACCTCAATGGTATGGACCAGGCGCTGACCGGCATTGCTGAGATTATTACCAGTCAAGCCGAACAGGAAAATCCAGGCCGAGTTGATTCCTACCGTCCTTTCATCGATGCCCTGGACAGCGATGCAAAAACAAGCCAGGCAGCCGTCAGATTATTGCTTGCTCAAAGATCCATTAGCTCCCAGCTAATTGATAACCTCAACGCGTCCATTCATCTTCGGGCCCTGCTGACGGATTTATTTATCTTTGATGAAGCACTTGGATAAGGCCCTGTTGGGTTGAAAAAGCCATAGTCTGCGTCTGGCTGAGTCAGGCCACAACGCCTCTGTACAGGTTTAACCTTGATACCCATAGCGGTCTGGCGTTAGGCCAGGCTAGTCAGCGGTTCAGCCCAGCGGGCACAGTCCTATTTTGATAAGTCATGCAGCGAAGATTGCTCCCTTGCTGAAAACGTGGTTTATTCTGACTGAACAGAATAGGGTTCCGGGTCGTTCAATAACGTGAACAGGCAGGATTGATTCGCTGTGGGCTTCAACAGGCCTGGTATCTGCCTGGGTGAAAGCCCGTTAAGGCAGCCAACAAGGAGAGGGGGGGTGTTATGACTTACGCGGGTGAGCGCACGATCTTCGATGCTGATAGTCATTTACTGGAGTTGCCGGATTTTCTCTCCAGTCATGCCGATACTCGAACCAGACGTCTGCTGCCTGACCTGGGCGCGACCCTGGTGGGACAGTTTAATCCTGGCCAGTATGACCAGAAGCAGGGCCATGACCCGGAACGGGTGCGGCAGCTTGTTGAACTGGGCGATAATCTCACCAGAGGGCCTAAATGGCACGAGGCATTGGGTTCTTTTAACGGCCCGGAGCGCACTCAGGCGCTCGATCTACTGGGGTTTTCTGAGCAGGTTGTTTTTTCCTCCTTCTGCGCTCGATTGATCTTTGATCCTGACAATGACCGGCGTGTTGCTTATGGTGGCGCGGCCGCCCATAACCGGGCGATGGCTGAATTCTGCTCGGCCGATAACCGCCTCATCGGCGTCGCCATGGTGCCCCTGCAGGACGCAGACCTTGCGCTTAAAGAGCTGGAGCATGCCCGGCAGCTGGGATTAGGTGCCGTCTGGATTTCGTCAGATCCCCCGGCAGGTCGTTCACCTGGACACCCCGATAACGAGGCGTTCTGGGCGACCCTGGCGGAAGCCGGCCTGCCATTTATCCTGCATGTGGGTAGCGCGCCATTAACGATTGGTGATGCCTGGATGAACGATGGCAGACCGGATGCGATCAGCGCTCGCGGTGGTGCTGAGGTTATCGGCAGCAAGGATCTGACCGTCATTCATTTTGCCGCACATCAGTTTGTCTCAGCGATGATCCTGGATGGTGTCCTGGAAAGTCATCCCTCTCTGAAGGGCGGTGTTATCGAAATCGGTGCTGGCTGGGTGCCAGATATGCTGCGTCGTCTTGATCACGCTGTCGATATCTGGGCAAAGTCGGAACCGCAACTGGCAAGCATGTCCAGAAAGCCGTCAGAACAGGCAGAAATGCAACTGAGGTTTACGCCCTATCCGTTCGAGGACGTGGCGCAGATCGTATCCGAATCCAGCGCACAGCTGTATATGTTCTCATCAGATTATCCTCATGCTGAAGGCGGCCGAG
>JAPKEK010000166.1 GCA_028822125.1 Pseudomonadales bacterium
GCGCCTGGGATTGCGTACCTATGGTACGCTGGGCATGATGAATGGTACCAAAACGGAGCTGGCGCAACGCAGCCTTGGAAATTACGATGTTGCTGTTCCTGAGTACATTATAGGAGAGCTGGGCCAGTTACATAAAACCAGAAGAGTTTCGCGAAAACCCAGCTAACCAGGAAACCGTCTCAGAAGAACCGCCATGACCGAAGATCTCTCCAACAAACAAAAGCAGCAGTTTAAGAATGACGGTTTTATCGTCATTAAAAACGCCGTGCCCACAGAACTGATTGACCGCGCCAAGGAAAAAATACTGGCTGCTCTACCAGACTCTGAACGCCGTTTACTGGCACCGGCGGCGTTAGCAACCCATCCGGATATCATCGGTTTATTCTATGGAAGTTGTCTTGATGCATTGTTAAGAAACCTGATGGGTCCTTTCCCGCCACTGATAAGCTGCCAGGTAGCGATGACACCCCCTTTTGATCAGCTCGGTGGCGAACCCGGTACGCACGTGGATGGGTCCTGGAGTGGCGATATACCGGATTCGGCCAACGAGATTGATTTGAAATTGGGTCGCCCCAAGAATGCCGCGGCCTATTTTGGAGAAAATGATGACAAAAGAGGCACTAACGACGGGCAACTGTGGATAGACCCTGCGCGAAGAATCTCCACAGGTAGTTATACAGCACTAGTCGGAATCTGCCTGAATGACCAAAGCGTTCCCGGAAACGGCCAGTTCGCAGTACTTAAAGGCTTGCACGAAGAGGTCGAAGCCGCTTTCATAAAACAACGAGACAGCGGCAGCATCATAGGTCCGGAAGGCTTGGGCTGGCCGCGCATGAAAATCAGCCGGCGAGGCGCCCCTTATATGAATGGCCTGCCCGATGCCCTACGTGCCCGTAAAGCTGAACTGGCGGCTGTGAATAAAAATATTGAAGACTGGCCCTGGCCTGAATTGACGCCTGTGCTGATGAAACCCGGAGATGCAGTACTGGCGTTACACAGCTGCCCACATACAGCCACCCCGAACCTGGGACCCAATCCTCGTATTAATGTCTATTTCCGGGTTCGCCGGTTAAGACAAGGTAATCCTCACGAAGGCAGCAGAAGAGTCGGTCATGGCGTCAGCGATCACCCTGACCGGGGTTACTTTGGGCAATTCCTGGAATACCCGGATTCCTACGATCCCTGGCAGACATCGATTGACAAACTCTGCGATCATTGGAGTGAGTGGGATGGCATGCAGGCGATTACCAGGAAGCACTCTCAGACCGATTAACGATGCCGGGAATCAGCTTTCGCTGCTGAGCGTTCGTTCTACCATCCTGGCAAAAAAGCTGGCGCCATAGACCAGCGCCTGATCATCAAAATCATAATCATGATTATGCAGCGGGTGACTATCCCGGCCATTACCCAGGTTCAGATAGCAGCCAGGAACTACTTCTGCCATAAATGAAAAATCTTCTGAACCTGTGCCTGGTTGCCCCGTCTTGAACACATTTTCTTCCCCGACTAGATCGTCGCATACAGCAGCTGCCAGTTCAGATGCGACAGGATCGTTCACGACCGGATGAAAAATAATACGAAAATCAATCTTCGCCGTGGCCCCGTGGGCTACGCAGATACCATCAACAATCTGATTCATTCGAGATTCAATACGGTCCATAACCTGCATGGATAAGGTCCTGACGGTACCCGCCAACCTAGCTGAGGCCGGGATGACATTATAAGCATCACCGCCGTGTACCTGGGTAATCGAAACAACGGCCGTTTCTGTGGGCGGTGTATTTCTCGAAACAATCGATTGTAAGGCAGTAATCAGCTGACCCGCGACGAAAATGGGATCAACACCCTGATCAGGAAACGCGCCATGAGCACCCTTGCCGGTAACGGTAATATCAAAGAAAGCGCCGGCTGCTGTTCTTATTCCGGCAACTGCCGCGAATTTTCCGACAGGCAATCCCGGCGCATTGTGCATGGCAAACAGATTATCGCAGGGAAACTGCTCAAACAGACCATCTTCGATCATCGCCTTTGCACCACCAATTCCCTCTTCGGCGGGCTGGAAGATAAAATTCACCTGACCCCGAAAGTTTTGCGATTCAGAAAGATACTTTGCTGCAGCTAACAACATGGTGGTATGCCCGTCATGACCACAGGCATGCATGCGACCCTCATGAATAGACCTATGATCAAAACTATTCCGCTCGTTGATGGGCAATGCATCCATATCAGCGCGCAAACCAACGGCTTTTGTCTCATTACCAACCTTGAGAACACCCACAACACCCGTTTTCCCGATCCCGGTGTGAACCTGGATGCCAAACTCAGCGAGTTTGTTTGCGACAAATTCAGCCGTCCGATTTTCCTCGAAACCCAATTCAGGATGAGCATGGATATCGCGACGCCAGGTCGTCAATTCCGCTTCCATGGCAACTATTTCTTTAACGAGCGGCATTGTTGTTCCTCCTAACCAGTATTAGATTGCGGCTCTATACCAGATGCAAATAAAATTATTTGCTGCGCTGAACTGCAGCTATCGCTCAACATTCTACGACATTAACGGCTAAGCCACCCCGTGATGTTTCTTTATATTTAGTTTTCATATCCTTGCCTGTCTGATGCATGGTTTTAATCACTCTATCCAGGGATACATAGTGATGCCCGTCACCCAGTAAGGCCATACGCGCGGCATTAACTGCTTTCACTGCGCCCATGGCATTTCGTTCTATGCAGGGTATCTGAACCAGCCCGCCCACCGGGTCACAGGTTAATCCAAGGTTGTGTTCCATACCTATTTCAGCAGCATTTTCAACCTGCCGTGGTGTACCACCGAGCAGTTCGGTCAGTGCCCCGGCCGCCATGGAGCAGGCAACACCCACTTCACCCTGACAACCAACCTCAGCACCCGATAGTGACGCATTTTTTTTATAGAGTAGGCCAATTGCCCCGGCGACCAGCAGAAAGCGACATATTCCGGTATCATCCGCGCCTTTTACGAGTCGACAGTAATAGTGTACCACCGCCGGTATAATGCCCGCTGCCCCATTCGTCGGAGCAGTAACCACCCGGCCACCTCCTGCATTCTCCTCGTTGACCGCCAGAGCATAAAGGTTGATCCAATCCATAGCGGCCAGGGCATCGAGCTCATGCTCAACAGACATCAAATGTTTGTAGCGTGCAGGCGCCGCCTTTGCACACCCAACCTGCCTGGTAGAAGCCCATCAGCCCTACAGCCGCTGCTGACACAATCCTGCATAGCCCGCCAAATCTTTACCAGGCCTGAAAGGGTTGCTTGCTCACTTCGCCAATTACCTTCGTTAGCCAGCATCAGTTGACTCACTGACAAATCGGTCTGTTCACACAAACCCAGTAACTGTTCAGCATTTTCAAAGGGATAACGGATCGGCGAAGCCTCAGGCACAATACGGTTCACATCCAGATCTGTGTGCTCGACAACGAATCCACCACCCACTGAGTAATAAGTTTTGCTAATGATTAAACCGCCGTTTCGATCAAAGGCAGACATCACCATACCATTACGGTGCCCTGGGAGCGATTTCTTCTTCCTGAACAGAATATCGCGTCGTTTAACAAAAGCGATGGGATCGAAACCTTGCAGACAGATTTCCTGATCTGTTCGAATCTGCGCAATGAAACGCTCGACGTTGTCCGGATCAATCGTGTCTGGAGCCTCACCACGTAATCCCAGCATGACTGCATGATGCGAACCGTGGCCCTTACCGGTTGCGGCCTGTGAGCCATACAATTCAGTCACAATTCGGCCCAGGCTAACGCTTGAGTGTTCAGATACGAGCAGGCCAGCAAAGGTTGCAGCCGCTCTCATAGGACCGATGGTATGGGAACTAGACGGGCCAATGCCAATCTTAAAAAATTCAAATATACTGGTTGCCATAGTTGTGTCTTCTGATCGAACCGAATCCTTAATTGCATCATAAGCCCCTGACAAAAGCTATTGATGAAAAATTGGTACCCTCCGCATATTGTCAGCCATTTTAACCTCTGCCCAAGGATCCGCATGTGCTTGCATGCCATTAACTTCTTTAATTGACAGGGAAACTCGCCATGCCAAATTTCACCGATCACCGGGGTGATGATTCAAATGTAATCCTCGCTGAATCAGCTTCAGAGTTCGCGGCCTTGTAAATCCTGGATCACTACATGCAGGACATAACCGCCTGCCAATGTCAGTACATTACATCAGAAGCCAGACCACGAGGAATTCTCTTATCCTGATCAAAAAAAGGTAAAGCAGTCAGGTGACCTTTTATCTGCCCTCCAATCTGGAGGGCACCCACAGCTGTAGACGAGGTCAACGGCTGGCTCAATCTGATAAAGCCAATACCTGTCTTTAATTGTGGCGAATAGGCCCCGGCTGTAATACAGCCAACAATTTTGTCGTCTAAGAATACTTTATCTCCGCGTTGGGGTATGCCACCGTCAGTGGTTATTCCGGTAAGACGAAGTTGATCTCTGGGTGAATCCATGAGCGCAGATTTACCTACAAATTCTGGCTTGGCGAAGTCCACCAAACGACCGAACCCAATATCAAATGGCGTCAAACCCTCATCGATATCAGTTCCATAGTCGAATATTCCGGCTTCCAGCCGCCTGATATGCATGGAGCCTATATCGGATGCCAGCAACCCGAACTCCTTTCCTGATTCAAGTAAATAAGCCCACAAGCCTTCACCATCGAAATCGGCGCCCAGCGAATATATTTCAAAACCAAGTTCCCCAGTCCATCCAGAGCGCGATATCAAAACCTGCTGCCCGTTCACCCAGGTCTGCATCACCGAATAATACGGAAACTCACTTTTTACAATACCGCATATTTTTTCCAGGATTCTTAGAGAATTCGGTCCCTGAATCTGCAATACCCACGAATCAATATCTTCAATTTTGACGTTATAACCCTGACTCTGTGCCACCAACCAGGGGGAAAATTCTCCATCTGCCTGAACGTAAACAAAATCATCATCACCAACATGCATTAACACGCCATCCATGATAATGCCTCCGGCCTGATTACAAGCAAACGCGTAGCCCGCCCTACCTAACCGAATTTTTTCAATATCACGAGTAAAGACCTTGTTCAAGAATGCTTTGCTATCCTCTCCAGAAATACGAAGTGGCGTCTCGGGAACATCATAGAGACAGGCTTTGCTGCGCAGATGGCGATAATGCTCAAAAGGATCAATGCCAGTTGTTAACGGATACAGCCTACGATTGTAAACACCATAAACAACCTGAGAGTGGTGATAGCAATTAAAAAAAGGTGAGCGTTTAAATCGCTTCTCTGAAATTCTCAGTACATTTTCCACTCCGCGTACCCTCCTGTATCTGCGTGCCTTTCTGCCAGGCAGCGGTATGCCAAACCTGCTGTTCTCTTGATATTCCTGCCCTTCCCTCGGTATTAATGGCGTCAGTAAAGCAACTTAAATGCGTGGACCTGCCATATCAAGAAAAACCGTCTGCATAAGCTTGCTCAAAAAAGGTCTTTCAGTTGGATATCGCGCGCTCGATACCGGTACTCTCAACTTACACTGACCCGGTTGAGGCCCATCGAAGGCTTGCCAAGAGCGCGAAACCATGGTTAATTCGCACTCTATTGAAGCCTAGAATCAGGCCCTTGGCAATTTCCCGGACAGCATTAGAAAAACATGACTCTTGATCTAGTACCGACCATCGATTTAGCGCAGGCTGAACAAGGCCTGAGCGAATTACTGCCGATTGATACTGCCTGCCGGGACCACGGATTCTTCCTGCTGAAAAACCATGGCATACAGGACGCGGTTGATGACATGTGGGCGGCAGGCGAAGAATTCTTTGGCCAGTCTACAATTGCAAAAAGAAAAATCATGCGAACTCTGACCCAACCGCTGGGATACTACGATAGAGAATTAACCAAACAGCAACGGGACCTCAAAGAGGTGTTT
>JAPKEK010000167.1 GCA_028822125.1 Pseudomonadales bacterium
CACAATAGCCGTAGTCGTCCTGTTCCAGTAAGTCGATGGTTTTTTCAATTTTCCGAATCAGCTTTCTTTCCCTGTCCCTGGTTCTCAGTTCAATACTGAACTCTTCTTCCTGGCTGGCTCGATCTGAGGGATCAGGATAGTTAGCAGCTTCGTCTTTCATATGACTGACAGTTCGGTCTACTTCTTCCATTAACTGTTTGCGCCAGTCCAGGAGCATGGTAATAAAATGCTTTTTCTGGTTTTCATTCATATACTCTTCATGCTTGTGTAATACGTAAGGTTTGAAGCTAACTAATTCCGGATCGCTTTTCCGGCGCGACCTGCGTTTAGGGGTATGGCTACTGGTGGTGCTTTTGGCTTTTTTGCTCGCTTTAGCAACAGCGGCCTTGACAGCTTTTATTGGTTTGTCCGCGGTTTTTGCGACCTTTGCAGTGCTGGCCAGCTTCTTATCAGCAGTGCTGCCGGAATCGGGCTTTTGTGCTGTGGTTTTTTTTGCCATTGTTGTTTTAGTGGTGGTACTTTTAGTTTTTTTCATCTTCGTTGCTGGAGGTTTAACAGGGGTAGATTTTGTTCCATTTTTTTTAGGCGCTGTTTTGGCTGTTGACTTATGGCTATCGCTGACTATAGTTTTGCCCGGATTTTTAGATGTTTCTTGTTTCGCATGGGTAGTTGATTTTCGCTTCGCGACCATGATCGTTCCTTGTATGGTTAACGGGAACTAAACCGTTCAAAAATTAGCGGCGAACCATAACAGATGATGGGCGGTTCGCCAAGCTACTTTTTCAATTCCGCGAAATTAATAGTTTTTTCAAGGATGCTGACAGGCGAAAGAGTGAATCAGTCGGTCAAATAGGGATGTGAGTCAGCAGATATAGATGGCGATATTGGGTAACCGATACAGATATTACTTAATAGATAGGAACATTAATTAAAAGGATAGAGGAAGGGTGCAAGTATGGTGATTTTCATCGTAATAAGGGTGCAGTGTGGTGAGTAACGAGTATTCGATTAGAAGTGCGAATATCAAGCCTTTCATGGCTATGGATGTACTGGCTAGAGCAAACCAGCTTGAAACCCAGGGCCGTGATGTCATCCATCTTGAAGTGGGCCAGCCGGATTTTGCGACGCCTGCACCGGTAATTGCGGCTGGAAAGCAGGCACTTGACTTAAATTGTACCGGTTATTCCAACGCAGATGGAATTTATCAGCTCCGTCAGGCTATCAGTGATTACTATGCTAGCGACTATAAACTGGATATTGACCCGGACCGGATATTTGTGACCGCAGGGGGTTCAGGCGCACTGTGCCTGCTCGCCGCTTTGCTGACCGACGTAGGTCAGGGCTGGATTCTGACAGACCCTGGTTACCCTTCGAACCGAAATTTTGTCACCGCTTTCTCAGGTGATCCCCAGTTAGTCAGTGTAACCGCCGAAACCCAGTTTCAACTGAGTGCGGAGATCGTAGCTCGGAACTGGCGGGCAAATACGAAAGTTGTTCTGATTGCCTCGCCCTCTAACCCAACGGGAACCCGGATCGGGCCAGAAGAGCTAGAAGCAATTTATCAGGTTATTGATAACCGTGGTGGCTACCTGGTGTCCGATGAGATCTACCAGGGTCTGGAGTATGGACCGAATACGAGAAGCAGCGCACTTGGTATTGCTGATGATGTATTCGTGGTTAACAGTTTTTCAAAATACTTTGGAATGACCGGCTGGAGACTGGGTTGGCTTGTGGCGCCACCTAAGGCAAGAGAAACTTTAATGAAGATGGCCCAAAACCTGTTTATTTGTCCATCGGTACCGGCCCAGTATGCGGCCCTGGCAGCTTTCAGTAGAGAATCCAGATTGGAAATTGAGGCGAACCGGCAGAAATTGGCCCGTCGAAAGGAGTTTATGCTGACGGCGCTCAGACAGCTGGGGTTCAGGGTTCACGGTAACCCTGAAGGCGCTTTTTATCTTTACGCAGAGCTACCAGAGGCCTTCACTGACGCCGCCCACTATTGTTCGTCTTTACTTGAATCAAGCTATGTAGCACTGACCCCTGGAGATGATTTTGGAGGCGAACAGCAGAAACGGTTTGTTCGGATTAGCTATACTCAGGATTACGCAAGGTTAGCGGAAGCCATCGACCGCATACAGAAGTTTAATTCGTGAAGGTATTACAGGGCGACTGGGTAACCGGCCGGTTAATCAGAAGATATAAGCGCTTCTTAGCCGATATAGAATTAGCTGATGGAGATAGGGTCGTTGCGCATTGCCCCAATACCGGGGCTATGACCAACTGCCTTGAACATGGTGCGCCAGTCTGGCTGAGTCATTCTGTTAATCCTGCTCGAAAAACCCAGTATACTTTTGAGTTGTTGCGGACGACGCCCGGTTATTATATTGGCATCAATACACTCAGGGCCAATGACTTAGTTGAAGAGGGTCTTAATAGAAATGTAATTCCAGGCCTGCAGGGTTATTCAGGCTATGATAGAGAAGTGACGGTCAATAGCGGACGCTTAGACTTCAGGCTTTTTTCAACTCGTGTTGATTCGAAGTCTCGTGAGGATTGTTTTGTTGAGGTCAAAAGTGTCACGTTGCTGGAATCCTCTGGTACAGGCTTGTTCCCAGATGCTGTTACACAACGAGGTTTGAAACATATAGAGATACTTCGCAGGCTTAAACAGGCGGGTTTCAGGACGGTATTGTTATATTGCGTTCAACATACAGGGATCAGGCGAGTCCATCTTGCTCACAATATTGATTCAGCTTACGCAGATGCTGTTCGCTCAGCAGTTGCTGAAGGCGTGGAAGTCATCGCCATGAAGGTTGTTTTTAGACCCCCTCATGGTTGGTTGAGCCGGGAATTACCGTTTGACCCTGATGCAGGCAGACCATGAAATCAACGCTTATCATTGCTTTGTTATTGCTACTGGTTTTTATTTTGATCGCTCTGGGCCTGGGTGAGAGCGAGTTGTCGATAGCGAGCTTAATGTCGGAAGATGACGCGGTTTCTAGGATGATATTGACGGAAGTAAGAATGCCCAGGGTGCTCCTGTCGGTACTGGTTGGCGCCGGCGTTGCAACCTCTGGCGCCCTGATTCAGGGATTGTTCAGAAACCCGTTAGCTGATCCTGCCCTGATTGGGGTATCGGGAGGCGCAGCCCTGTTTGCATCATTATATATTGTGCTGGGACCTGAGGTCGGTTTGTTAGGTTTTGGCCTTGCCTTGAGCGCTTTCATTGGCAGCCTTCTTGCGACCTGGTTGGTAATATTGATAGGAGACCGTGGCGGCAGGATTTCCGGCATGCTGCTTGCCGGTATTGCAGTTAACGCCGTGAGTTTGTCAGGCGTGGGCATTTTGTCGCTCCTGGCAACTGACCAGCAACTCAGAAGTGTGACTTTCTGGGCTCTGGGCAGTTTCAATCATGCTGATTGGCAGAGTGTGTTGATCTCTTTGTTCATGCTGCCGGCTTTACTGCGCATTCTTTTTCTGGCCAGAAGGCTTGATATCATGACACTGGGTGACCTGGAAGCAGGGCACCTGGGTATTGAGGTACCAAAACTGCGGCTTGAAGCTATTTTACTGGCAGCCTTGATTACCGGAATTGCTGTGAGCCTCTGTGGTGTTATCGCCTTTGTCGGCCTGATCGTCCCCCATTTGGTCAGGATGGCTTCGCATGCCAGGCATGAGATTGTTTTGCCAGGGTCAATGGTTGTTGGCGGCATGCTGGTGTTGCTGGCTGATACCATAAGTAGGCAATTGTTCTCTCCTTCGCAGATCCCGGTTGGCATTGTTACCGCCCTGATTGGCGGGCCTTTTTTCATTTACCTCATCGTTAAGAAAGACAGCGGAGATCGATTATGAGTTTACGGCTGTCACAGGTCAGCTATCGAATCGGTGATAAATGCCTGCTCCGTGATGTTTCATTTCAGATAGGTCAGGGCAAATTGCTGGTTGTCCTTGGCCCCAATGGTGCCGGTAAATCAACGTTACTGCATCTTGCAGCAGGAGATTATCAACCTGCTGAGGGAGAGATAAGACAATTTGGCCATGATCCTTTTCATCTTCCCAGAAGCCAGCGGGCGACACGTATTGGTGTTTTACCTCAGAGCAGCAGGCTGGATTTTCCTTTTAAGGTTAGAGAAGTAGTGCATTTTGGCCGCTCGCCCTTTGTAACCAGCCAGAAAGAAAATAAACGTGTGGTTGCCGAAGTATTGTTAGCAATGGCGCTGGACAGGATTGCAGAGAGAGATTATCTGACTTTGTCTGGTGGTGAAAAGCAGCGTGTTCAGATTGCCCGAGTTCTGGCGCAGATTTGGTCTATATCCCAAGGGACCTGTCTGTTTCTTGATGAACCACTGACTTCACTGGATTTAGCTCATCAGTTAATGCTCATGCGGTTATTGAAAACATTAGCGACCGGGGGACACTGCATCTGTGTGGTTCTGCACGACTTAAATCTGGCTATGCGGTATGGTGACTTGATAGCTTTGCTAAATGGCTCTGGTGAGCTTGCTGAATTTGGTGAGCCTCCAGCCGTGTTAACACCCCAGGCCATTCAGGCAATTTTCGGCGTAAAGACGACGCTTCAACCATCAGAATTTAATGATCGCCCTGGATTATTGTTTGAATAATACGTGGCCTCAGTATTGACCTCATCAAGCCAGCATTAGCTTGCCAATGTCTTTGTTGTCCAGTCGGGCACCGAATTTCTGGACCAGTAAAGCGGCCGCCCGGTGAGCCTGCTGGGTAGCGGCGGCTATGCTATTGCCATTAGCAAGGTGGTACAGGAAGGTTCCGGCAAATATATCGCCGGCACCGGTTGTGTCTACAGGGTTGACTCTGGAAGCCTTGATGAAACTCGGTGGCTGATTGTATCCTGCGACATAGGCTCCATCACCACCGCAGGTCAATGCAAAGCTGCCTACCCTCTGGCCGAGTATTCGTACCATGTCTTCCCTGGTGTTGCTTTGTGTCCAGATACGCGCTTCATCTTCATTGCAGAATAACAAATCCACACCCCGGTCAATGAGGGTATCGAACTCAGCTCGGAAATTTTCCACCATGCTCATATCCGATAGCGTCAGTGACACTGCTATACCTGCTTGTTTTGCTATCCTCTGTGCCGTTAAAGCAGCTTCAAAAGCGGTGGGTGAGCTAACCAGATAACCCTCAATGTAGAGGTAACTGGCATTCTTCAGTGCTGTCTCATCTAGGTCCTTGACCGACAGGTTTTCGGTAATTCCAAGGTGAGTCATTAGCGTTCTTTCGGCATCAGGGCTGATCATCGATATACACTCACCGGTAACGCCAGGCTCGCGGTTTGACTTCAGGTTGGTAGCAACGCCCGCTGTATTGAGATCTGTGATAAAAAAGTCTCCGGTCAGATCATTGGCGACTTTGCAGCTGTAAAACGCCTTGCCGCCGAGTTGAGCGATGATCACCATGGAATTGGCCGCGGACCCGCCACCGGACAATTTAGTTTTCTGCAGATTTTGCTTTTGTTCCAAAGCCAAAATGAGGTCTGCTCGTTGCTGGGCGTCAACCAGCGTCATTGATCCTTTCTGATAATGGTTGCTCTTTAAAAAAGAATCTACAACTTCATATTCAGAGTCAACCAGGGCATTACCTATACCATAAACGTCGTACATGTTTTTAACCTTATGTGGATCAGATGTTTTTGAACGCTGTATCAGCCGCATCCAGAGTCGCTGAAAATTCTTGTTCAGTATGAGCGCCAGACACGAATCCACTCTCAAAAGGGGAGGGTGCAAGATAGATTCCCGACGCCAGCATGTGGTGAAAAAACGCATTAAAGTTGCTGGTATTCGAATTAAGCACCTGGGCGAAGTTGCTGACTGGATGATCAGAGGTGAAGAAGAAGCCAAACATGCCACCGATGCTGTTGGCGGTTAGCGGTACTTTTCGATCCCTTGCGAGGACCTCCAGTCTTTTCACGAAG
>JAPKEK010000168.1 GCA_028822125.1 Pseudomonadales bacterium
ATTTAAAATAACAAGTCCGCCTCCATTTGCACCACCAAACGGACGGTCTATGGTCATTTCATTGTAGCGCAGGTCAGCGGTGATAGAATCGCTGGGCGTCCATTGCAACTGCAGCGCCAGGTTTTCAGTGCCCAGTCCATCTAGATCCGGGCCGCGACCAATTTCTTCTATGACACCATCTCGGTTGCGCATACTGAAGTTAAAGCGAGCTGAAAGAAAACCGTCGATCACCGAGCCGTTAATCATGCCGTAGGCTTCCTTGGTACCGTAATCACCGACAATACCCATGAAGGAATAGTCGTACTCATGAGAAGGCTGTTTATAGATAATATTGATGGCGCCACCGACCGCATTTCGACCGTACACAGTACCCTGGGGCCCACGCAGAACTTCAACACGTTCAACGTCCCAGAAGGTGGCAGCCGTTGCTGTTAACAGATCTTCTGAGTAAACACCATTCATATAAGTGGCGACACCCGGGTCACCACCCAGGGCACGGAAGTTCCTGCCCACGCCTCGAATGGTCGCATCATAGGGCTGGATGGTCGTTGCCGGAATAAAGTTCTGTAGATCTTCCTGGTTTCTAATACCGAAATTATCAAGCATTTCGGCCGTGAAGGCAGTGATCGATATCGATGTATCCTGAATCGATGCCTCCTGGCGCTCTGCGGTAACGATGACCTCCTCAATACGACGGTCACTCTCTTCTGCGAAAAGTGTCCCCGCCCAGGTTACGAGAACCCCGGCAGAAATTTTCCACAATAGTTTCCCTAAATTATTATCCAGCATTGACTTCCCCTTTGTTTGAACCGATTAGCTCTGACAAAAAAAGTATTTAAACCTGTTGTTTTTGATCTTACCCTTTCCAGCCTGCGCTTTACAGCGCTCTTTATATATCTGATTACCGCCAAAGTAAACAAGGGAGTCTATTTTCATTCCCTTTATCAAGCCGAATCGAAGACTTCCTGCTCGCCTTAGACTCGCTCAATAATGATGGCGGGTGCCATACCGCCACCCGTGCACATGGTAACCAGCCCGGTGTTAAGATCCCTTCTTTCCAGTTCATCGAGCACTGTGCCAATTAGAATTGCGCCCGTAGCAGCGATAGGATGCCCCAGGGCCATGGCGCCCCCGTTTACATTCACCTTTTCAGGATCCAGTTCCAGATCACGTATAAATTTGGCAGCCACCACAGAAAACGCTTCGTTAACTTCAAACAGATCAATGTCATCCACCGTCATTCCTGCCCTATCCAGAACCTTGCGCGCGGCAGGCACGGGCTCATTTAACATCAGTGTCGGATCGCCACCCACTGTTGCCATCGCTTTTATGCGGGCACGAGGCTTCCAGCCCACCCTACCCATATAGTCTTTACTCGATAAAACCAGCGCCGCTGCACCATCAACAACGCCCGAACTATTGCCTGCGTGGTGCACATGGTTGATTGTTAAATCCGGATAATTGCGCTTCACCAACTGATCAAAAGTTTCGCCGCCGTTGTCAATGGGCGCCTCCATAAACAGATTAAAAACGGTTTTCAATTCTGCCAAAGATTCCAGGGTCGTACCCGGCCTGGGGAATTCTTCTCGATCCAGGGCTAATGAACCATCATCATTAAAAACAGGAATCAAGCTGTTAGCAAAATAACCTTGATCCATCGCATTTTTGGCTCGTTTCTGGCTTTCCACTGCCAGCGCATCCAAATCCTGTCGACTAAACCCCTCCAGCGTTGCAATCATATCCGCACAAATGCCCTGGTGGGGCTGCGGATGGAGATTCCGCAAATGCAGATTACCCCCATCAACCGTGCGATTATTAGTCGCGTTTCCCAGAGTAGCCGTATACGACATCATCTCGACACCACCGGCGACACAAAGATCATCCATACCACTCATAATATTAGCCGCCGCCAGATTAACCGATGTTATGCCCGAACCACAGAATCGATCCAGGGTTACCGCGCTCGCCCGGGGGCTCCAGCCAGCATCCAGTGCTGCCATTCTTCCCACACAGGAACCCTGGTTGCCAACCTGGGAGCTGCAACCCACCACCACATCATCTATATCAGCAGTGTTTAACTGGTTGCGCTCACCGATCGCCTCAAAAACTTTTGCCAGCAACCGACCACTGTGGAACCCTGCTAGCGCGCCGCGGCCGGCTTTACCTATCCCTCGTGGTGTTCTCGCTGCGTCAATGATGTATGCATCTGCCATAATTTTCTCTCCGAAGGATTGCCTGAATCAATCTAAGGGTAATACCTGAAACCCTACCCAGGTTAAAACCTAAGCCGCCCAGTACGAATTACTGAGCTGACTACCCTGCCATCAAGTGAGTCTTGCCTGCTGAGCCTGTTCTATGCAGACGACTGTCATTAGGTTTTACAGTCCATACTCTAGAGTACAGCTTTTAACGGTCTGCCTGTTACGGCTCGATACCGATTTCCAGGCATAAGTAGAGTCAGTTCGTCTACGTCCAAAGGATTGACAATCAGGGTGCACTTACCCTTTTTACAGTAACAATTGCAACCCATTGCGCTTTCTTCTTAGAATAGCCTTCTTAGAATAGTTTCTGTGTAATCTCCCTTAAACAAACAGCATCATATGCCGCTGCTTTAGGATCGACACCATGGAAAGCCTGGTTTTCACAATCATCGGTGATGATCGTCCTGGTCTCATTGAAACCATATCAACGATCGTCAATACTCACTCGGCAAACTGGTTGGGCAGCAGCATGGCGCAGCTCGGTGGTAAGTTTGCCGGGATGATCGAGGTTGCCGGGCAACCAGAACAACTATCCCAGCTCAGCGCCAGCTTAATGGAGCTTACCGACATCGGCTTGGCGGTTGTTATCGAAAAGGCAGTTACATCAACAGCACATCATCGCCAGGAAACGCAGACGATTTCGCTGTTTGGCCTGGACAGGCCAGGCATCATCCAGGAAATCTCCAGAGCGCTGGCGGCAAGAGATTTCAACATCCTTGACCTGAAAACAGAAATAACCAGAGCCGCTATGACCGGTGACCCCATGTTTGATGGCCAGGTTGTAATTGAAGGTTGTAACGACGTCCAGACCGAAGGCCTGACCGAAATTCTTGACACACTATCTATTCAACTGGGCATCGACATCGAATTGATCGACAAATCCCAGCCCCCTTGTGATTAACTGGTTTTAATCCAATTCACCTGCTGACCCCTTCAGACTCACCTTTGGACCAGGTTTGCTAACCCATCTGGGTAAAATAAAGCAAGGTCTAAAGGCAACTCGATTCACCCCATCGCTTCATCTGTGCGAAGACTTATGAAAAGAAGGCTCCTGAGCTGTAAGAAGATTATTGAACTGTAAGAAGAAGACTATTTATCTGTAATAAGAAGACCCAGCAGCTATAAGAAAAGACCCGGTGGCACGGGAACCTCACATTCCCCATTTATTGGCCACTGCCAGGACAGGCTCTTCTTTTGTTATAAATTCAAGTAACACCGGCCTGCCAGACAGGGTCTGATCAATACCTCGGCACAATGCTGCCTGGACTTCTGATGCCTTTTCTATGCGCTCAGCGTAACCGCCCATAGCGATAGCCATCGCTGTATAATCGCCGCTAAGTGAACTTAACTGGAAGCGCTCAACAGCATCTGGCATGTAGGCGCCATAGCCGCCCATTACGCCATTATTAACCAGTACTGTCATTATGGGGAGTTCGGATCTCACAGCTGTTTCAAAATCATTGGCTGTCTGGCCAAAACCAGCATCGCCAATAAAGTTAACCGACAACCAATCTGGTCGGGCAAGCTTTCCGCCCAGGGCCATGCCCAGTGAAGAGCCCAGGTGAGTTGATTTACCCCAACCCAGGTAGCCCCGCGGTGTAACAACGTCATAAAAAGGCACCATCTGATCCCGGGGATTGCCAGCATCATGGGTCACGACAGTTTTGCTTTTATCAAATAAGGTATTCATCTCATGAATGACGCGATAAGGAGAAATTGGCCCCGCATCATCACACAAGAGGCGGTCTGACCATTCGCTGAAAAATTCTGTTTTTAACTGCGCTATTTCAGCAATCACATCATCGGCCCTTACTCGACCTGTTTCACCCAGCTTCCGTTTTACCAGACTGATGAGCTGATTCAGCACCAGTCTGGCATCCCCTATTGCTGCGCAGCTAACCGCGCGACATTTTGCGATGTCACCTGGCGCATGGGTAATCTGGCCTAACACGGCATCCTTCGGCATCCGCGCCGTAAAATCGTTTATGGTAAAACTGGTGCCAATGCCCAGGATAAAATCCGACTCATTAGCGAATTGGGCTGCCGCTTTAGTAATCGTTCGACCCGCCGTTCCAAGTGCCAACTCATGCGTTTCCGGATAGGCACTTTTGCCCAGCAATGTCGTTGTCACCGGAATCTGCAGAAGTTCAGCGAGTTCCTTTAGCTCATGCCAGGCCTCGGCATACAAAACACCCTGACCGGCGATAATGACTGGGCGCTTCGCCTCTAAAAGCGCTTCAAATATTCGCTCGACATCACTCTCATCAGCCATCGACCTGTATCGTCCGGGCGATGTATATTCAGGCATTAATTCTGCTTCGGCCTGCCCCCACAGCAGATTAGCCGCTGTTTCCAGAAGAACGGGCCCCGACTTCGGGTTTTTTAATGCCGAAAACGCCATTTCAAATTTACGCGGAATCGTGCGGCCATCATTAATCAGGCCGGCCATTTTTGTGATATCTCTGAAGGACCTTGAGGCAATGAACTGAGGATCATAATCCTGCATCAAGGGGGCGTGGGCACCGGGCAACATCAAAATAGGCGTATTGTCGCCATAAGCCTGCGCCACAGCGCCGAAACTGGCCTCGATTCCTGGTCCATCCTGCACAGCCACTACGCCAAATTTCCGGCCGTTATTCATGCGCGTATAGGCATCAGCCATGTTAATGGCAACTCTTTCCGTTCTGGCAATAACAGGCCTAATAGAATGTGAGGCAGCTGAATTAAAAAGCCGATTATTTGGAAATCCGATCAAGTACTCGACGCCTTCCTGCTCGAGTATTTCAATAATAATGTCGGCGTTGCTCATATTTTGTCTTCCCTGAATAAATGGTTGAGTTGGTCTAACAAGAAAGCTCAACATTCCATGAATGACGAGCTTACACACGACTCGATGAAAGAACCTGACTATCTCATGGAATCCACCAGTGCATCAATTATGCGACCATGATTTCTCCATGAAAGCTTAAAATGACTCTATCCCTTAACCAAACATTTAACGATCGCCCGGAATAAGGTAAACCGTTCAAGCCACCGCAGCGTTGCAGCCAGCATGGCTGATTCTATCCTGGATACCCGGGTGAAGCCGCTAATGCCATTACTTCAGGCGTTTCGCTGACAACGTGCGACTGCCAGCAGACACAGAATTTCAAACATCATGGTCGCCCCAACCAGGGCTGTATTACCGGTCGGGTCAAAGGGAGGCGCCACTTCAACGACATCACCACCCACAAACGGTAAATCGTACAGGCCTCGCAGCAAGCGCTGCGCTTCTAAAGTCGTGATCCCACCCACTTCCGGTGTCCCAGTACCAGGTGCATAAACGGGATCGAGACCATCTACATCAAAACTCAGGTAAACCGGGTGATTCCCGACAATCCGTCGCACCTCCTTTATAACCTCATGAACACCAAGATCTGAAAACTCCTCAATGAAGATGACCCGCATGCCACTGTTTTTTGAAAACTCCAGGCCTTCAGCAAAATTCTGGCCGCCGCGAATACCGATCTGCACTGTCTTGGTCGGGTCAATTAAATTCGCTTCTACCGCACGACGGAAGGGTGCACCGTGATGGAACTTCGAACCCCACATCTCATCCCAGGTATCCGTATGTGCATCGATGTGGACAAGTGCCAACGGCTCGCTGGCAATGGCCTTGAGAATTGGAAAGGTAATGGAGT
>JAPKEK010000169.1 GCA_028822125.1 Pseudomonadales bacterium
CAGACGGTGGTTGTTGCTGAATTTTTGCTAAAGTCGTGCACACTAAAGTAGTGCACAAAGGTGCTTTAAGGGAGAGCGACTGCCAGCCAGCAAGCAAGCTCAGAGCACGATATTTCCCGCAACCCGTTTGAAGGGAGTATTAAATGCCAGAATTGGTTAGGTTCAGGAAGGGATTTTCATTGCTTGAATTGATGGTTGTGCTTGTAATCATCAGTCTGACCCTGTCTGTGGCCTTGCCTTCCTATCAGAGCATGATTGGCCGGTTCGCCATTACTACCCTGGCTAATGACTTGTTGGCCGCAGTATCCTTTGCTCGAAGTGAGGCGCTTAGATCCGGAGCGGTGGTGTCTCTGTATGGTTCATCCGGTGCGGTCACCAATACGCTGGGTAGTGGTTATTGTGTGGTTCCTGGTGCGGGTGTTCCCGGTAATTGCGCGGCTGCAATTCAGGTTTTTAGCGTGTCGGATAGCAATCTGACGGCCGATATCTTTAATCCGGCGGCCCAGGTACAGGCATCCCTTCAATTTGATGCCCTTGGCGGCCTGGCTGGTACAGGCGGCGCGACGCGCTCTATTGATATTTGCCGGACCGGTTTTGCCGGTAGACAGATCCAGATCAGTCTGATTGGTCGCGGTAGAATTGTTGCAACTGGCTTGTGTCCATGACTATAAAAACACCTGGCTCAGGATTTTCGTTAGTTGAACTGCTGGTTACGATGATTATCGTTTCTGTCGGTGTTTTAGGGGTGGCCAGCCTGCAGATACGCAGTCTTCAGCAGAACAGGGAGGCTTTCTTTCGAGCAGAAGCTTCTTATCTGGCAAACGGCATGATGGATCGGATTAGGGCCAATCGCCAGACGGTGTACAGCTTGGCCATCGCCCAGGCGCAGATTGTAGCCAACAGTTGTGTGTTATTAGGTTGTAACAGTGCGCAGATGGCGAATTATGATATGGCCCAGTGGCAGTGCTCAATTCGGTCGGTAGATGTAGCCGGTGCAACCTACCCGATTTGTACTCAGTTGGGCGTGACGGGTGCATTGCCGTTAGGGGCAGGCCGTGTCACACAATCAGCAGCAACCCCACTTTTGTATCAAGTACAAGTGATGTGGGCAGCGGACTCTTTTGCGACTCTGTGTGGTTCCCGGACTGTTGCTCAGCCCGCCTGCCAGAGTATAGTGATTCAGTCGCGATTATGAATAGGGGACTTGGAAAAACAGATGGCTTGAGCTTGGTTGAGGTGATGATTTCCTTGACGATGGGAACGATCGTGCTCATGGGTGTGATAAACCTGTTTTCCGCAAATTCAGAAACCTATAATTTGTTACAGGGGCAGTCGCGCATGCAGGAGTCAGCTCGTTTTGCCCTGAGCTATTTATCCAGAGATATTCAGAAAGCCGGTTATAAAGGCTGTTTTTCGCTCGGCCCCCCTCCGCTTTTTACCATGCTACTTCCTACTGATATTCCCTATGAGTTTAACATGTTAACCGATATCCAAGCCTATGAGGGGCAGCCGGCTGGCTGGTTGCCAGCTATTGCTCCCCTTAACGCCACTTACGTTGCCGGACGGGCCATTAATACTTTGACCATCGTGGCGACTACTGACGTTCTGACGGTACGTTCTATCAGTGCTGTTGAGGCTGCACTCAGTGTAGCCATGCCACTTTCAACCAGTAACCCCATAGTAACGATTCCGCCAGCTGGAATGGAAATCAGTGCTGTAACCGCTGATCTGGCGTTGATATACGATTGTGAAAAGGCGACCCTATTTCAAGTCACTGCCATTAACCAGGCGGCTGGCCTGGCGACTGTTGGCCATGCTATACAAGCAGTTATTCCGGGTCAGCCGAGCAACAGTTTTGCAGCACTCACCGCCACTGGCTCGTTTGGCACCGATGCCAGTGTTGCCGCTATAGATACGATAACTTATTTCATAGCACCCGGCGCGGGGATCAACAATGAGGGTAATACTCCCCTGGCACTGTGGCGCAAGGTGCGTACTGCCGCGCCTGTGGAGATGGTTGAAGGCGTGGAAAACCTGCAACTGCTGTTTGGTGAGGATACAGACGCAAATTTCGTGCCAAATCTGTATACGACAGCGAATCTGGTGGCCAGCTTCAATAACGTTGTGACTGTGAGGATCAGTCTTACCGTCAACAGCATTAATTCTGTAGGCGCGAGCGTGCCGCCGTCGCTGGGGTGCGGGATACAGGATTGTATTTCTGGAGAGGTTTTCGATGGTCTTATGAGGAGAACTTTTACGAAAACAGTACAGCGGAGGAACTAGGGATGAATCTCTGGCAAAAGCATCAGCAGGGCGCAGTTTTAGTGACCAGTATGATCATATTACTGATATTAACCATGTTGGCGCTGTCCGCGGTTCAGAACACCAGTCTGCAGGAACTCATGTCAAGAAATGAGCGGGACTCAGATCTTGCTTTTCACAGTGCTGAAACCGGACTTAGAGAAGCAGAGGTCTTTCTGGCACCACTGCTTACCCTGGCAGGTTTCCAGGTTGCTAACCAGAATGGCCTTTATGATTCAGTCAACAATGCAGCCATTGATTTCACCATTTTCGATTGGCTTGTGGCCGGCAATAATGCGCGGAGTTTTATTCTAGTGGTAACCGTCGATGTGAGAACGCCCCTGGCGGGCAGATATGTCATAGAACATGTAAGGACAGTCGTCGCAGGTACGGATATATTGAATATTGATAATATCGGCCAGGATACAGGAACGGGTCGAACTCAGATGTTCAGGATCACCAGTATAGGGCTGGGCGGCTCGGGCACTGCCCAGGTAATGCTGCAGAGTACCTTTGGCAGGCAGTGTTGTTGAAATTTTGGGCGTGGTTCATTGCGGCTTTTGGGTTTTTTTCAAGTGTGAGCAGTTTCGCAGGAGACTTGCCCATTGCCCAGAGTTATGGGGCGGCTGAATCAAGTGTTTTCACCGCTGCCGCACCCGGTGTGTTGAGCAATGACTATGATAACAACGGCGATACCCTTCTGGTTGTTGAAGTGCAGGCAGACGCGGTGAATGTAGGCAGTCAGATAAACCTGGCATCCGGTGCCACCTTAATTCTTGGTGAGTATGGCTCGGTTACCTATGACCCGACAGAGTCAGAGACAATCGCTGCATTGACAGACAGCGAATCCCTTGATGATCAGTTTACTTATTTACCTGGCGATGATGTAGATGGAGACGCAGTGGCTAGCGTGACGATTACCATAACCGTTGCCCGTGGTGATCGAGTGCCACGGGGTCTGGATGATAGTTTTACCATCTCATAAGATGATACTGCGGTTGTTCTGACGGTTATGGCCAATGATGACCTGGGGAGACCCGACTTACAGTGTAGTCAATGCTGGCGAGGGTTTTAAGGACCCGCAGCAGGACGTAATCTGGATGATGTGTGATCCCACGGTCGACGGAGATTCAGATTGAGCAGATGAAACAGATTCCAGCAAGGTGATATTCCATGGCTCTTCCGGTGGGTTTCGATATTGGTTCAGCTCGCTGAGTTCAAGACCGTCCAGGGTGAGTATCCTGGGCTATGCGGCAGGTGCACTGGAACTGCTGCAGGAGGGTATGAAGGCCAGGGCGCAGTTTGCGGATACCGGCGTAAGTCGATATGTACTGGAATTACAGCAACTCCCGTCTTCAACGGAGGTTGGTTCTTAGCATCTGAGAATACGACCCCGTCGATCGATCGGTTGACCGGCCAGGTTCCGGGTATGTACCAGTCTTGGCCTGCCCTGAACGGAGATGACAATCTGTCGCCTGTAACGGCTGCCGAGATCTTTTGGGCAATAGATTATATTACCATTTTGGAAATTAGTATAACCCATAGAGGTGAATTGCAGGTAGGGTTGCCTGCCAAACGATCGCCAGGATATGGATCCCGCTTCAGCAACGGGCTTTAGGCTAGCTATCAGTTTTTCGTGGTTATCGAGTTTGCCGTTCTCATTGCTGTCGGCAAATATATTCAGGCCCTTATGCCAGTTTCTGGTGCAGTGTTTGCCTTCGAGCGCACACAAGGTGACCGTAATATTGTTCTTGGCTGCATTGTACCGGGCGAAATGAATAGTGCTGATTAGCCAGTTAACAACTACGGTTGCATGGTGTTTAGCGGCAAATTCGCGGTAGTGAGTCAGCCCACTGGATAGCAGTATGCCGACGATGGCGACTACCATGAGCAATTCAACCAGCGTTAACCCTTGGTTGCGGGTTTGATCTGAGATATTACCACTGGCGCCGATTGCTGCTAATGTATTTTCCTTGCCTCGTTTTTTCATTGGCAAAGTTTAGGGACAAGATACTTTCCCGGGCAGCAGATAGTGGCCTTTGATTTAGCGGGATTGTTCTGGCGTTGTTGTGGGTTCCGGCTGGCTAGCTTGCTCGATTCCGATGCGGTTCAAGAAGCCAATCTGGGCAAGTGGGTTATTGTTGCCGCGCAGAGCTTAGCCAAACAGCCCGAAAGATAAGATATTGATCCAGGATCGTTGGGTTTTTTTGACGGTTCTATTTGGATCGAAATTCCCGGATTTATCAAGACTTCGATGTCCGGGGTAATTTGCAGCCAATAATGTCAAAGCGTTGCTGGCCAGGTCCGATTGATTTAATAACTGATAAGCCTCTACCATAATGGCCAACCCATCTGGCACTGCTGTCGTACCCTGGAAATTCTCGAACACGAATCGACCTCTATTTGCGGCTGCCATATAGGCCCCACGATAAATGTAATAACGAGCCACATGAATTTCCGCGGATGCCAGCAGGTTCTTAAGATAGCGCATTCGCTTTTGAGCATCTGGGGCGTATTCACTTTCTGAGAATCGGCGGATCAGGAGCGAAAAGTCCTCAAATGACTCTCTAGCTGCACCTGGATCTCTCTTAGAGGGATCGAGTGGAAAGATTTTGCTGAGGAAGTTTTCATCTTCGTCGAAGGATGCCAAGCCTCTCAGGTAGAAGGCATAATCCACATTTGGATGATTAGGATGCAACCTGATGAATCGATCAGCTGCAGCGCGAGCGGCTTCGGCCTGGGCGCTTCTGTAGTACGCGAATACAATTTCCAGTTGCGCTTGTTCGGCATACCGGCCAAATGGATAGCGTGCTTCCAGGGCCTGCAGTCGGGTCACGGCGTCTTTGTAATTTCCGGCATTCATGCCACTCTGTGCTGACTGATATAGCGCCAGCTCAGATTCCTGCTCGGTGATTTCATCATCTTTGGAGCAGCCGCCCAAGCCGAGAAACAGGATCAATAATACCAGTATCGTTGAATGTTTAATCAGCATAGAATCCGCCATGGTTTGGACCAGCTCAGTCTTGTACTCTTGAAAAGAGGCTCATTTAACCATAGCCTTGCCAATTCTCCCAATAATGTTTTCCAGTTAGGTGGTCATGTCATCGCACATCAAGCACAAATTACAGGTTAAGGATTCAGATAGCTTAAAGCGATTGGACATGGTGGCCGCACAGATGTTTCCTCAGTATTCGAGGTCAAAACTACAACAGTGGATTCGCGACGAAGCTTTAACCTTAAATGGTAAGCCGGCCAGGCCAAAGGATAAGGTGCCGGCAGGCGCTGTGCTTGAGATCAATGCCCAGTTGCAAGATCTGGTCAACGAGGCTGAACAGATTCCTTTATCAATTGAATTTGAAGATGACCATTTACTGGTTGTAAACAAACCAGCGGGGCTTGTGATTCACCCAGGTGCGGGGAATCCTGCAGGCACTTTATTAAACGCCCTGCTGTACCACGCCCCAGCATGCAAGGAACTGCCTCGGGCAGGTATTATTCATCGTCTTGATAAGGATACTTCCGGCCTGCTGGTAGTGGCAAAAACGCTGCCCGCGATGACCGGTCTGGTACAGCAGTTGCAGCTCAGGACGGTCAAGAGAGAGTCTGAAGCCATCGTCCTGGGTTCTCCGAAAGCCA
>JAPKEK010000170.1 GCA_028822125.1 Pseudomonadales bacterium
GTATTTGTTCTGGGTATTTGTTCTGGGTATTTGTTCTGGGTATTTGTTCTGGGTAAGAAAGGGTTACAGATGTATTGTCCATTTTGTGGTCACAGTGAAACCAAAGTAACGGATAGTCGCCTGGTTGCGGAAGGTAACCAGGTTCGACGCCGCAGAGAATGTCTAGCTTGCGGTGAACGCTTCACATCCTATGAAACGGCTGAATTGCTGATGCCCCGAGTAATTAAGAGCAACGGCAATCGGGAACCGTTTAATGAGGAGAAGCTACGCTTAGGATTGATGCGAGCCCTGGAGAAACGGCCGGTGAGTCTTGAAGGGGTAGAGTCCGTTATAACCCGAATCAAGCGGGCATTGCGTGCCACAGGAGAACCGGAGATGAAGAGCCTGGAGCTGGGTGAACTGGTGATGGCAGAATTACGTGAGCTTGACGAGGTTGCCTATGTCAGATTTGCCTCGGTTTATCGAAGTTTCCAGGATATTCACGAGTTTAAAAAGGAAATTGATTCAATGGGAGAAAAAGACAGGCAACTTCCCCATGAAGGTGGCTTGGATACCAGCAATGAATGATCAGTATTTTCTGGCCCAGGCCTTTACTTTAGCACGTCGTGGTATTTACACCTCTGACCCCAACCCCCGGGTGGGTTGCGTGATTGTCCGCGATGGACAGATTATTGGCGAGGGTTTTCATCAATCCGCTGGACAAGATCACGCTGAGGTGGTTGCTATTGATAAGGCTGACGGTGATGTAAAAGGTGCCACGGTTTACACAACGCTGGAACCCTGTAGTTATTTTGGCCGCACGCCCGCTTGCGCCAAAATGCTGGTTGAGAAAGGCATTAAGAGAGTGGTATCGGCAGACTATGATCCCCACCCGTTAAATGCAGGGCAAGGATACGCTATTTTAGAAGCGGCAGGTGTAAAGGTTGTGCGCCAGGCAAACCCTGAAAGCGCCCTGCAGTTGAATCCAGGGCATTACAAAAACCACCAGCAGGGTTTGCCTTTCGTCAGGCTCAAAATGGCCTGCACGCTGGATGGCCACACAGCCCTGGCCGATGGCAGCAGTAAGTGGATTACATCTGCCAGCGCTCGCCTTGACGTACAGCGTTTGCGGGCTAGAAGTTCGTGTATAGTGACAGGTATTGAAACGATCCTGCAGGATGACCCGGCATTAACGGTTCGTGAGCCGAATATAGACCCTCACGGCGGGAACCTTGCCATTAACAGGAAGCGCCCTGTTTATATTCTGGATAGCCGCCTGCGAACACCGATGTCTGCCAGGGTGTTAGCGCATCCGGATGCGCGAATTGTTTGTGGCCACAAACTGGATCAGGACCAGGCCAGGGTGATAGGTGCCAGTCTGAATGAGGATGGCCGAATCTGCCTGAAGAGTTTTCTGCAGGAATTGTCTGACCAAGGTGCTCTGGAAGTATTGTTCGAATGCGGCCCTACACTGGGTGGAGCATTAATTGATAGCGGTTTGTGTGATGAATTGATTATATATATGGCACCCAAGTTAATGGGGTCCGGTAGACCATTACTTCAGTTGCCAGAAATTGCTAATATGAGCGCGCTGCGAACATTTAGCTTTGATGATGTTCGTTCGATCGGGTCAGACTTGAGGCTGATCCTGAAACCAGGAAGTTAGATAACGGGTAAGACTATGACCAGATGGATTGAAGGTGATTTTTCTGCATCGACAGCCAATATTACGATTGTTTTGGCACGATTTAATGAGTTCGTTGTTGATAGTCTGTTGAAGGGTGCGTTAGATACTTTTCAGCGTCATGGGATATCTGAAAAACAGATTACGGTGGTAAAGGTGCCAGGGGCTTTTGAATTGCCTTTAGTGGCCCGAATAGCCGCAGAAAAACCAGATTGTGATGCTGTGGTTGCCCTGGGCGCAGTGATCCGGGGGGCTACACCGCATTTTGATTATGTTTCCGGGCAATGTGCCGGTGGCATAGCGCAAGTGGCTCTGGATTGTAAAAAGCCGGTGATCTTCGGCGTGCTCACTACCGATACGATCGAACAGGCCATAGAACGGGCTGGTACAAAAGCAGGCAATAAAGGTTCTGATTCGGCTTTGACTGCCATTGAAATGATCAGCCTGCTTAGAAAAATGGGATGAAATCTACACCTTCTGCCCGACATCGTGCCCGACGTCTCGCTCTCCAGGCACTCTACCAGATGCAGTTTACTGATGAGCCCGCATCTATTGTGGAACAGCAGTTTCTTGAGGGGAATGACCATAAGAGGGCGGACATTGATTTTTTCCGTGACATTATGGACTCCGTAGGCCGAGTCAGAGATGATCTCTGGCAACTGGTGGAGCCCCATCTGGATAGGGAATCTGATCAGATTGACCCGGTTGAACGGGCCATACTACTGATAGCTTGTTTTGAACTGCGCGATCGTCTTGAGATACCGTTTAAGGTCGTTATCTCGGAAGCGATCGAACTGGCTAAATTATTTGGCGCCACAGACAGCTATAAGTACGTTAATTCGATTCTTGACGAAGTTGCCAAGATAACCCGCCAGAGTGAACGAGGTAGCGCCGCCAATTAATGGAAGACACTGAATTCGATTTAATCGAGAAGTATTTTTCACCCCTGGGGCAGTGGAGTCTGGGTCACACACTGGTCGGCCCGGGTGATGATTGCGCGGTCGTTCAGGTGCCGGATTCCAGGCAGTTATGTATTTCTACTGACACGCTCATAAATGGTGTCCATTTCCCGGCGGGTGCGACGGGCCAAATGGTTGCACGACGAAGTATTGCGGCTGCCCTCAGTGATCTAGCTGCTATGGGCGCAACACCTTTTGGTATGACAGGCGCATTGACGCTGGTACAGATTTCGGCACGCTGGCTCGAGGCATTTTCGGCAGAAATCGGAGATCTGATTAAACAGTGGCAGGTTCCGTTGCTGGGCGGGAATTTAAGCCAGGGCAGTGAATTATCCATTACCTGGACGGTCATGGGATTGGTCAAGCCCGGTGAGTTTCTGTTACGTTCAGGTGCTCAAGTAGGCGATGATATTTATATCAGTGGTTACCCTGGTCGAGCGGGATATGCCCTGGATTGCCTGTTACAGAGCCGCGAAGTTGCTGCCAGCCTTGAAAAACATTACAGCCAGCCTACACCTCGATTGGAATTAGGCGAGGCAATCAATGGTCTGGCTCATTCAGCAATCGATGTGTCTGACGGTCTGCTGGCGGATTTGCAACACCTGCTGACCGCCAGTGGTGTCGGCGCCCGAATTGATCTGGCTGCTCTGTCAGCAGACGCGCAGTTGGTAGCCGCCTGCGGGGTAGCAGATAGCGTCAGGTTCGCGTTAACCGCTGGCGATGATTATGAAGTCTGTTTTACAGCAGAGCATGATCAGCGCAAGGCGCTGGAACTTATCAGCCGCCAGTTACAGTTGCCCTTGATACGGATTGGCCGGGTTATCGAATCCCAGATGGTCGAATTTGAAAATGTCCCAGGACACCTTGATACAGCTTTACTAGCGAAACACGCTGGCTATCGGCACTTTTAATGAAACCGTCAATGAAGGAAGTGCTCACTCAGCCCGATTATCTGCTGGCGTTGGGTTTCGGCTCAGGATTGGCCTCCAGAGCCCCGGGCACGATGGGTTCCATGGTCGGCGTGATCTTATTTGCGGTCCTGTCTTTGTTACCTGCACCGCTGTATATCCTGGTGGTGTTGTCTGCTCTAGCGATAGGCATTCCTCTTTGTTCGCGAGTTGCCAGGCGGCTGGCAGTCAAGGATCCGGCCTGTATCGTCTGGGATGAGATTGTCGGGGTGTGGATAGCGCTGACCGCCGTACCCTTGAACGGTTGGTGGATTTTGACAGGGTTTGTTCTGTTCAGGCTATTTGACATCTGGAAGCCCTGGCCGGTTCGATATGTGGATCAGCATTGGCAGGGTGGCCTGGGTATTATGATGGATGATGTGATTGCCGGGTTGATGGCGCTGATAGTGATACAAACCGGGCTTTGGTTCTGGCCATGCCCCTGGGGATATTGCCCATAATTGATTTTTAAATCAGCGCCGGTAATCTCAAGCGCGGGCCAGGGCTTTGATAGACAGCCTATTCATCCCAGACCGGGACAATCTTTTTAAGCAGCTTGCCATAAAGGTACCCGGCAGGGGAAACAGATTAAAGGAGGAAAAGAAATGGGAGCCAGTGATCGTGATTTTGATGTAATTGTTTGGGGTGCAACCGGCTTTACCGGGCGGCTGGTGGCTGAATATATAGCACTCACGTATGGGGTTGGCAGGGAATTGAGATGGGCAATTGCAGGTCGAAGCGCAGATAAGCTTGCCTCGATAGCCAGCATGGTAAGTGAATCACAGACGGAGGATTTGCCTCAACTACTTGCCGATATAAATGACCCGGATTCAATTGACGAGCTTGTTCAGAAGACCCGGGTAATCTGTACCACGGTTGGCCCCTATGCGATATACGGCTCGGCCATGGTCGAAGCTTGTGTGAAACATGGCACGCACTGTTGCGATTTAACCGGTGAAACACCCTGGATGCGTAAGATGATTGATCAGTACCAGACAGCAGCAGAGGCATCCGGCGCGAAAATAGTGCACACCTGTGGCTTTGACAGCATCCCGTCGGATATAGGCGTCTATTTTCTGCAGCAATGCATGCGCGAGAGGTATTCAGCACAGGCTGCTGAGATTAAATATCGAGTCGTATCCAGTGCTGGCGGCGTCAGTGGTGGAACCGTAGCCAGCATGATGAATATGATGGATGAAGCGAAAACTGATAAATCAATTTTTGAAACCCTGCAGGATCCCTATGCGCTCAACCCGCTGAATCAGCCTCGTGGTCCAGATGGCAATGATCAGATGGGCACGGTATATGATCATGATTTTAGGCAGTGGACAGGTCCGTTCATGATGGCGGGCATAAATACACGGGTGGTCAGGCGCAGCAATGCATTGTTTAATTATTCCTACGGCAGGGAGTTTCGATATAGCGAAGCAATCCTTACGGGAAGTGGACCGGGTGGTTATATCAAAGCGCTACTGGTCGCTTTGGGTACCGGATTAATGGGCTTGCTGGCCGCCTTGGGTCCAACTCGCGCCTTGTTGAAAAAGATGTTGCCGGCGCCGGGCGAGGGGCCGTCTAAACAAGCCCGAGACACGGGTTACTTTAATATCGAATTGCTTGGTAAGCACGCTTTGGATGAATCCAAGAATATCCGCATCAGTGTGACCGGTGATAAGGATCCTGGATATGGAGCAACCTCTAAGATGCTGGCAGAATCTGCGGTTTGCCTGGCCATGGATAGCCTAACCGAGGGGGGTGGTTTTTTAACACCGGCGTCGGCCATGGGGGATCAGCTGGTTAAGCGCCTGCAGCAGAAAGCTGGCATGGGTTTTCATATAATATAGCGTGGATGCTTGTTTGAAATATTCGGTTTTTTAATGGTATAACGTTCGACTTTAGTTTTTTCCGCATTAAAGTGAGTACTTAGATGTGGAAAAAGCCAGTTGGACTATGAGCAGAGAAATCGAGTAAATTAATCAATCTAATAACTTTTCCAGAGGAAGCTTTGATGAAGAAGATTATTCAGTTAACCATAGGTTTTTTCCTTGCTACGTTATTTGCCTCTTCTATCGGGGCTGAACCAGTGAAACACACTATTTCAAAAGCTGAAATTATAAAGATTGCCATGTCGGCCGCACCCGACAATATAAGTGCACAGGCTACAATCCTGAACTCAGCTGGAATAGTCTTGCGGGAAGGAACCAATGGTTGGACCTGTATGCCTGGGACGCCACCGAATGAAAATGTGAACCCAATGTGTGTCGATAAAGCCTGGCAGAAATGGCTCTCGGCTTTTATGGCGCAGGCGCCCTATAACTCAGAGGAAGAAGGCTTTGGCATGGCCTATATG